>DAOVJU010000149.1 GCA_030632095.1 Chlorobiota bacterium | reverse complement strand
TAAATGAATTTAATTGCTTCCTTTTTGACCTGGTTCAAATAGAGTTTCGTAATCACTTCATCACTTAGAATACACTGTTGATAATATTCTATAACAGAATATTCACCCTGTGGTTTGATCTGATAATAACCTGATGAAGAAAGCATCTGTGGCATTATGAATTTATTATTCTCACTTGATACCAGGGTGAAATCTACTCTCTGCTTTTCCAAATTGATTTTTCTGAACCAAACAGACTTATTTTCAAAAAAGATAAACTTTTGATAAGTATAACTTATCCTGTTCCAATTGCTTCCGTGCTCCACCAATTCAACATTCTTGGCATCTAAAGCCAAAGCACGAATATGATCAAAATCAAAAGATATACCAAGCAAACAATCCGGATCAGCGTTCACCTTGAAACTACCTAAAAATGAATAGCTTGAATCGACCCGGGTAAATTTATATTCAATATCATTTTCATTTTGAGCATAAATCCATTCCGACAAAAAAAAGTATGCAAGTATCATTCCGGCAAAACATATTTTTAATAATAAATTTCTCATACTGATGGAACCATAATCCTTATATTTCAATAAGTTTAAAAGTATTTCAGAGCATTAAAAAGAGCACCGGGCTTCAATTTTAATGATTGATCTATTTCAGCATAACTCAGGTAACCACAATCTTTACATACCTCTCCGTCTTTATTTTCACGGCAGCAACTATAATATTTTCCATCCTCATATACTCTGCAAATATCCAGGTTTCTTTTCCAATTATTTTTTATTGCTGATTTAAGTCCGGCCCTGGAATTCAAGATTTTATACTGACTTTTAAAATCCAGCAATTTCAATAAAATGTCATTTTTAGCATCTTTATCCAGGTATAATTCATCATAACCATAATAAGGAGTGTGAAAATAAAAGAATGTCCCTCTTATTTGAGGTATATCGTCAACATATGCACAAAAATCTGCTATCTCATCCTTGTTGTAGGTGTTAATGGTGAAGTTTATATAAATAGATGGATGATTCGATTGCTGAATATTATTCATTATTTTGACAAAGGAGGTACCTCTTAAAAAGTCATGTGTTTTTTGTAATCCATCTACACTAACAAAAATTGTATCTGCTGTTGATTCTAGGGGAATCGTGCCATTAGTATAAATAATTACTGCATAATATCCTTTTTTTCTGGCATAAGTAACAATATCTTCCATTGTGTGTTCCTTAGTTTTCCAGATAAAGGGTTCCCCGCCTTCAAGGTATAAACAACGTCCTCCTTCATCATAAAAAGAGTTTATTACGTCAACAGCTTCATCATAGCTTACCGGTTTAGTTTGTCTGTTTATCACAGTACAGTGACGACAATTAAGATTACACTTGTTATGAAGTACAATACCGCAAATTAAGGGAATATTCTGTCCAAAGAGTTTACGATTTATAATATATTTAAATCCGAAAATTAGTTCTTTCATATACTTTCAATCATAGTGATTAGCAACAATTTAGTTTTCTTTGACTGACATCATACGACCCATAAACTTTGAAACAATCATCCCAGGAATAAACCGAATGGAAAAAACTTGTAATTTATTAACTAAGCCAGGTATAACAACTCTTTTACCTTTTATTAGAGCATCATAACCAATTCTGGCCACTTTTGAAGCCTTCATTACAGAAAAAAAAGAAGAATCATTTCTGTTTTCATCTTTTAAGAAGGCTGTATTTGTACCGCCGGGACATAAAGTTGTAACACTTACTCCTGTTCCAGATAATTCTTCTGCAATAGCTTCTGAAAAACTTAAGATAAAGCTTTTAGTAGCACAGTAAACAGCGTTATACGGACCCGGTACAAATGAACCTGTTGATCCAATATTTAGAATTCCTCCTTTTTTAAGTTTTAACATTCCCGGAAGAAATAATTTTGTTAAGTAGCTTAAATTTAAGGTTTGAAGTTGTATCATTTTTTGCTCATCTTCCCATGATGTTTCAGAAAAGCAACCATAAACTATAAAACCTGCGTTATTAATTAAGTAATTAACAGTAATGGATTTTTCCTGGACAATATCAAATATTTTTTTTGCTGAATTAATTTGACTCAAGTCATTTGGAATTATTAATGTTTTTATTTTATAGTTTTTTTCTAAATCAGTAGCCAATTGAATTAATTTATTCTCCCGCCTTGCAACAAGTATAACATTATGACCATTTTTTGCACATAGTTTAGCTAATTCGTAGCCAATTCCACTTGAAGCTCCAGTAATTAAGGCATAGCTCATATCATTAAGATTTAGCTGTATCTAAATTTACGAAAATATACCTTGAATTCAAAATAAGAGCATGTGAATCTCAGTGATAATGAAATAATTAGCACTAGTATTTAACTATTATACTGAATAAACTTCAACATAATTTAAAAGCACATTTTCAAATCCTAAACCTTGGAAATCTGGATTTTGGAATTTGGGTATTAATTGTTTTTTAATGCGTGGAATTTGTGATTTTTTGAAGCTTGCACTACCTTTCGGTCTCTTAAAAAAAGGAAAGTTTTGTGCCCGGAACAAGACTCGAATCCCGATGTTTGCCAAAATTCTTCATGAATTTTGTTGCAAAATCGAGGACTCTCGAAAAACTACAAAATTGAAAATTTTTGGTTTTTCGGAGCTCGCACTACCTTTCGGTTTATATAAATACTAGCAAAATCTTGTGCCCAGAACAAGACTCGAACTTGCACGCCCTTGCGAGCACCAGCCCCTCAAGCTGGCGTGTATACCAATTTCACCACCTGGGCATTTTAATTGTTACAAATTTATAAAATCATTTAAAAATATGGAATAAAAAAAGTGGAATAAGTTTTATTCCACTTTTCTTATTGAAATATATTTTAACTAGGCTTTAGCATTTGAAGGCAATTCTAAACCATAGCCTTGTTTTGCATCAGCTTTTTTAAGTTGGAATGCTAAAAATATGGAAACGATACCCAGAATTACTAGCATTAAAATTGGAATTGTATAATTGTATGACATCTCACCAGCCCTAATAGCTTCAAGATCTGATTTATTAGCTACGTCCAGTACTTTTCCTATTAACCAGAAGAATAATGCCAGTCCAAAATTTTGGATAGTAAACATGGTTGCATAAGCAGTTCCCAATCTATTTTCAGCAACAATTTTTGCAACTGATGGCCACATTGCTGCGGGGACTAAAGAAAATGCCACTCCAAGAGCTAACAAACCGAAATATCCTAAGATTATATTATCGAATACTGACAAAGATAAATGTGCAAAGATTAATAATAAAGCACCGAGAATCATTAATGATGCGGCCTTTCCTTTTTTATCGACAATTGTTCCAAATATCGGAGTAAATAAAATCGTTCCAAGAGGTATCAGGCTTGCAGTTTTTTGACCGTTATCTAACCATACAGAAAATGTATCCCATATACTTGACATAAACAGAACGAATAAAACAGAAATGATTGCAACAGATAAAAATTTACCATTTCGGTTTTTTATATTAGTAGGAATTAATGAAAAACTAAGACTGAATATAAAAAGCCCTATAAATATGGATACATTACCTAAATTTACACTACCAAATAATTTAAACATTTCAATATTTTTAGGTAGCTCAGCAGTAAAACCAAATTTATTAACAAGCAGGTCAGGAGCATATTGCATAAATGGAAAGACAGCAGAATAAAAAGCTACACAAAGAAAAGCAATAAGTATAAATGTCCGGTTTTGTAACAATTTTACAAGGTCAGAAAATCTGAATTTTTCATCTGCTCCTCCATCGGATGTTTCTGCTACCAATTGTCTGTCAAGCCTTACATCAAACATTACTACGTAAATTACGAACAACAGAAGACCAACACATATTAAAGTGCCTGCAAAAGCTATTGCAGGATTAACATCACCAGCAGCAATATCAACAGATAACGCTGTTCCGAGAGCAGAACCCAGTCGTCCAAATCCCATATTTATTGCCATTGCCAAAGCCAGCTCATATCCTTTAAACCATTTTACTATCGTTCTCATAGCAACAACACAAGCTACTTCCAAACCAGGACCAAACATAATCCTGCCAACCATCATAATATTTAACTGTGTGTCAGGATCGGACGAAATCATTCCGCTTGCACCCAGATAATTAACGCCAGCTCCTAATGCAGCAAGCGTTCCAAAGACTATTCCTGTAATTCTTAAACCCCATTTATCGAGGATAATACCCCCAACAATTATACCTCCAATTAAATTTATCCAGGTAGTTGAGCTAATTAATAAACCAAAATCACTGCTTGAAAATTGCAATTGAGATTCCATTAATGGTTTTAATCCGGAATAAAAATCCTGAAACCAGTATGTTCCAAAAGTTAAACCACTGATTAATACTAGTACTAACCATCTGAGAGGAGCTGAATCTTTCAATTTCTTTTTTATTTCTTCCATTTCTTTGTTAATTAATTAATAAATGCGTTAAAGAATTATTTTAAATCCTCAATTTTTAATTATTTTGAAGCGGTAAAGCTAAAAAACTTTAGCAGAATACCATATGATAAAACAGAGTATTTAATGCTAAATAATTTCATTTTCACATATTTGGCGCAGTTATATTTTATATTGTTGTTGATTTTAAAGTAATTTTAGCAGGATTTTAATTCATCATAAATTTTGAAAAATAATACCTTATCATGAATATTAAACACCTAATTGCATTCCTAATAATATTTCTAACAACTGGTTTTATAAATGCACAATCGAAAGTTAACTGGTTGACATTTGAAGAGGCAATTGAAAAGAATAAGACCGAACCACGCAAAATAATTATTGATGTATATACCGACTGGTGCGGATGGTGTAAGGTGATGGATAAAAATACTTTTAATAATGCAGTAATTGCTGACTATTTAAATAAGAATTATCATCCGGTAAAGTTCAATGCTGAAGGTAATGATACAATTCGCTTTGCAGGACAGAAATTTATAAATGAAGGTATTGGAAGAAGACCAACACACCAGCTTGCCATTGCGCTTTTAAAAGGGAAAATGTCATATCCTTCGATAGCTTATATGGATGAAAAAAATCAGTTAATAACAGCAGTTCCGGGCTATTGGGATGCAAAAAAGATTGAGCCTTTGTTAGAGTTCATAAAAAAAGATCTGTATAAAACCAACACTGATTTTGAGGAATATTCTCAAAATTTCCAGGGTAGAGTACAATAAACTTCCTCATTTTATTCTTTCCATTTTAAAATTACAATACAAAAATCAATTTAAATAATTAGCAGTGGCACGGATAACTTGTACAGATGTTTGCAAATTGCAATTAATATACTGTGATTATCAAAAAATCCGTGCTACGGCTTGTGGATTTAAGGTAACTCAATCTTTAAATTTCTTTCTAAACCGTTTATTTGTTTTAATTAATTTAATGATATAGATTTGAGTACCATAAATCTGTTTTTAGGAATTAAATAATTATAATAGCTATTAAAAAATACCATATAATGAATAGAAAAATATTTTTTACAATACTTATTGTTGTATTTGCGCAGCTTTTAAGTTGTAATAGTTATAACCCTGACTCAACAGAAAAGGAAATAAAATATGTGTTTTATTTCATTGGCGACGGAATGGGACTTGCACAATCGCATGCAGCAGAACTTTACCTGGCTTCAAAAAACAAGTCTTCTGAATTAGGATTTCTTAATATGAATAGACTGCCACATCATAGCTATTTTACTACACATGCATCAAATAGATATATAACCGGATCGGCTGCTTCAGTTACGGCCATGTCATCAGGAATCAAAACAACAATTAGTACCTTGGGCCTAAATGCCAATCGTTCTCTTCCAACAATTCCCATTACACAAAAGGCAAAAGAAAAGGGAATGAAAATTGGTATCATTACCGATGTTAGCATCGATCATGCTACCCCGGCTGGCTTTTACGCACATCAGGTTAATAGAAATATGTATTATCAAATTGGATTGGATTTAATTAATAGTGATTTTGATTTTTTTGGTGGTGGTGGATTTATTTACCCTGACGGACACAATGAAAATGCAGATACGAACTTAATAGAGTATGCAATTGAAAGTGGTTATAACTATGTAAATTCAAAGCAAGAATTTCAAAACTTAAACTCTTCGTCGGGTAAAATATTAGCTGTAAACGAACATCTGGATGTTAGTAGTGCCATGCCATATAGTATTGATAAACAAGACAATGATTTTAGTTTAAAAGAATTATTATCTAAAGCTATAGAAATACTGGATAATGAAAATGGCTTTTTTATTATGCTTGAAGGTGGGAAAATTGATTGGTTATGTCACATGAATGATGCAGCAAGTTGTATTAAAGATGTTATTGCATTTGACGATGCCATAGGTGTTGCTATGGATTTTTATGAAAAGCATCCTGATGAAACAGTAATTATTGTTGCCGCAGATCATGAAACCGGAGGCTTATCAATAGGAAGTGTTTTAACTGAATATCAAATAAACTATACGTTAATAGACTATCAAAAAGCATCTATGGAAGAAATGATTAAAGAATATACGCAACTTGAAAACCCCGGTTTTAACAAAGCACTTGAATATATTCAGGAAAATCTTGGTTTAAATGGCCCTGCAACTGCACTAAAATTGACTGATTATGATTTAAGAAGATTAAAAAAAGCATATAAAAATCAAGATATTGACCAGGGAATTTTGAACAATCCGGAATTATTTGAAGCCTATGGTGGTTATCATCCATTTATTACTACGGCCATAAAAATATTTAATCAGAAAGCCGGAATTGGTTTTACATCCTGGGCACATACCGGTATCCCTGTTCCTCTGAGATATGCAGGATTAGATCCTGCTGCTTTTACCGGACTAACAGACAACACTGATTTACCTAAACAAATTGAAAAAGCATTGGGGATAAATGAATAATTTGGATCAAAAAATGAATTTCAAACAACTAATTGAGAAAAACCGAAGTTATCGACGATTTTTCCAGGAACATGAAATAGAAAAACAAAGCCTAATTGAGCTTGTTGAGTTAGCCAGGTTAAGCCCAAGTGCTAAAAATATACAACCTCTAAAATTCTTCTTATCCAATTCTCAGGAGAACAATGAAAAAATATTTTCATGCTTAAAATGGGCAGGATATATAACAGATTGGGATGGACCTGAAGAAGATGAAAAACCTTCGGCTTATATAGTCATATTAGGTGATCTTAATATTTTAAATACCATAAAATGGGATGATAGTATAGCTGCACATAGCATCTTGCTTGGTGCTGTTGAAAAAGGCCTCGGAGGATGCATGATAGCATCAATTAACAAGGAAAAGCTAAAATCGCTGATATCTTTTCCTGAAAATATGGAGCCACTAATTGTAGTAGCTATAGGAAAGCCAAAAGAAGAAGTGGTTATTGATTCGGTAAAAGACGGAGATGTCAAATACTGGCGCGATGAAAACCAGGTTCATCATGTGCCAAAAAGGTCTTTGGATGAATTGATTTTGAATTATTAAAGCAAATGATTATAATCTTAAATAATATCTTTAGTTATAATCCATATAAAATGCATTTCACCTAAGGCAAATATTATATAATTTTGCCTAACACAAAAGGCAATATTAAATAAACCAAGTTAATATTTTATAATATTTCTTATCCTTTGAAAATTACATCAAACCACTATAAAAAAGGTAATGTTAGCTAGTTATTAGTAGTAATTGCATTTCCTAGCGATCTCATATCATCTGATTTTAACAAGTCTATTTATTGTTATAACCCTTAATTATAAGTAAATCACTATTAATAAAGCAATTATCCTAAATCTAACTTGAATTAATTAAAAATATTTACT
>DAOVJU010000416.1 GCA_030632095.1 Chlorobiota bacterium | reverse complement strand
GTACCATTCTACAGAAAAAAATCTGTTGTCCCCCCTGATGAAATTTTAAAAATTGACAGCTCTTGATGTCAGGGAGTTATGAACCAATAGCTGCAAAATGGGTTAAGTAGGTTTTTCATTCTTTTGTTTTTTTAAGGATTTACGTATTTCGGTTTTTGCTTCACTCTTTCATATTCTCTCCGAAATATCTTTTGCCATATTCTTACATGTCTAAATTTTAAAGTATCCTGTTTTTATAAATCAGGGGTTTGTCTATTTTCAACTTCCATTTTATCATTGCCAGTCCCGAATCGATTGATGTATTTTCTACAATTATATTATCGGGTGCAGATATGGGTCTTGCAGAAAAATTCCAGATTGCTTTTATATTGCAATCGATCATTGAATTGGCTATTTTTTGTGCCTGGTCAGCAGGAACAGTTATTATACCAATATCAACTGGTGTTTTATCAAAATGTTTTTTGAATTTATTAATATTAAATATTTTTATATCATTTATCTCCATCCCCATTTTTTCAGAATCAATATCAAAGCCGGCTATAATTTCCAAACCTTCATTGCTAAATTCAATGTATTTCATTAATGCAATTCCAAGATTTCCAATACCAACCAAAAAAGCTTTTCTTAATACATAATAACCTAAGAAAGCTTCAATAGCATCAATTAATGTAGTTGTTTCGTAACCTATTTTAGTTTTTCCTTTAATATTAATATATGAAAAGTCTTTGGTGATTTGAGTTGAGTCAATATGAAGTTCCCTTGCTATCTCTGGTGCCGATATGTATTTTGTTTCTTTGTTTTTTTCCACTTTTAAAAAAGACAAGTATAATGGGAACCTCCTTATAGTTGGTACTGGTAATCCGGATACTCTATTTTTGTTCTCTTTAGTTTTTTTCATTGGATGATTTATTTATTAAAGAAATATTTCCTTATTAAATTTGAATCAAATATAGCATTAAATCTTTATAAAGAAATATTTCTTTATAAAGATTTAATGTTTTTTAACTAAGCGTTTCTTATTTCTTATTATTAATGGATTGATGAAAAAATAATTCTTTTGTTTTTTAGGGATGGCTTAGTGTATAGATAAAAACAAATGTACTATTTGCAAGTTGGGGTTTTATTTTGTTTTTATTTATTCTGCTTTTATTCACCGCTGGCAAACAATTTACTTTTTACCGCATTTTTATATTCTTCAAGCCCCCCTACTATGGGTAAAGTGATGCTCGTTGAGTTCGGATCAATGGTCAGTTCGGTACCCGGATCAGGCCAAAGCGTGAATTCCTTATCGCTTGAAAAAATCATTAATCCGATTTGTTGTCCTTTCGGGATTATTTGATCATCCGGTATTAATTCAAATGTGACTTGATAAAACTCCCCGGGAACAAGTGCTTCCCCCTTGGTTAAGGAGCTGTGATTCTGAGGATCGGCCCAACCGCGAGTAATAATATTATCATAAATTTTAGTTCCTTTTCCTTTTTGCCAGGGCAGCGAAACCAGCCAAATCGAAAGATTGGCAGCTGGTTTATTGCATGCAAGCTTAACGGTAACACGGGCAACACCCGATAATCGAATATCTTCTTCTAATATAGGTGTTACATATAGTAAGCGATGCTCTGCATTTTTTTCTTTAACCAGTTTTTTACCTTCAATAGAACAATCATCAACCAGTGTTTCACTTTCCTGATTTTTCGGTTTTTCGGTACTTAACTGACCTCTAAAGTTATTGCCGGATGCAGGAAACAATGTTACATCCGATGCGTCGGAATCAGGATAATTTTCATACGAAGTAGGATTTGAAGCATGTTCACGAACAATACGAACCGGAGGATCGTCTTCAACACCGTTCTCTACACTATGCAGGTATCTTGTAAACCAACGATTCATCATTGTTATTGGTGGATTGCCGCCGTGACCACCTTGATGATAATAGAGTTGAGCAGGTAAACCTTTCTCTTTTACTGCTTTATAAATCCGGTAGCTGTGTTGAGGCATTACGTTCCAATCATTAAAGCCATGTGCCATTATTATCGCGGCTTTCATGTTGTCCAGTTTCTTAATGTAATCGCGGGTATCCCAGAAATCATTGTAATCACCGGTGATTCTGTCCTGATTTTTCAGCAATATTTTATCTCTGATATTTGCATTATTATATTCGCGTTTTGATTCATCGCCACTATTTATGAAATTATACAAAACATCCATATCCTCACCTAAATATCTTCCCGGTGATCTTACCAAACCGTTTGACCGATAGTAATTATAGTAAGAAGAAACTGGTGCAACCGGTATAATTGCTTCCAGACCTTCAACACCTGTTGTGGCCGCTGCCAGGCATATTGTACCATCGTAAGAAGTACCGGTCATTCCAACCTTTCCGGTACTCCAATAGGCGTAAACCTTTTCGTTTCCGTTGCGTGATTTATATCCGTTTGCACGTCCACAAAGCCAATCGATAACTGCTTTGGGAGCCAGCGATTCATTTTCTCCGCCTATGGTCGGTGCACCGTCGGATATCCCGGTACCTGGTGACGATGAATACACCATTATATATCCCCTCGGAACCCAGGTTCTGTCCATAGTATATGATAAAAACGGTCTTTTCTCCCTTGTTTTTATGTTCTGTTGTTTATGTGGTTCAGGTGTTTCTCCTAATTCATGATTAACATTCCAAAAATACTTTTTAGAAGTACCTTTAATCAATGTCAGGATCTTTAAACCATAATATGGACTTGACATAAAAATAACAGGAAGTTTTATTTTCCCCGAGTCGGTTTGATATGGTCTTGTTACAAAAACATGCATTCTGTCGAGCTTACCATCATCATCGGAATCAAAAGTTGTTTCAACCCACAGTTCTTCTTTAATCCATTCATCCCGAGAACTAAATTCAGGAACAACTTGAGCCTCTCCGTTTTTAACAACCGGACCCGGGACATTCATAAGAATGGTGTCGGTCTGTTGTGCGATTGAATTTGAAAAACTTCCTATAAAAAATAAAAGAAAGATTGGTGGTTTTAATGGTATTTTCATTTTTAATGTATTTAGTTTTTTACGGGATAATCAGATTATCGATGTGATTGAAATTGTGTATTTAAGCATTAGCCCTAACGAGCAGCTATAAATTTTGGCGGGCAATATACCCACTTTATTTTCAAGCTGCACCGAAGTAAAATTAATGAATTTTCATTTCAAATACCACTTTCCGCCCGCTTGAATTTATAGCATGTTACCGTGCGTTAAGCTTTAATAATCTTTTTATAATATTTGTTTCTATTAGTAATAATTTCAATTGTATAGATGCCTATATTCAATTTACTCAAACTCAAGTTTAATTTATTTCTATTAATATTTTCTTTAACAATAAGTTTTTGTGATCCAATTATATCATAAATAACAATTCTTTCAATTGATTCGGTAAAATCTTGTAATTCAATGTGTAATAAATCAGTCGTTGGATTTGGAAATATTTTTACAATGTTCTTTTTGGGTAAAGTTTTAATATTGTTTGCACTTTGTTTTATTTTTCCAAATACCCAAATTGAATCTACAGCATTTGTTAAATATACAGAATTATTATAGCTATTTGGTAAGTAATACCTATCTGTATATTTTATCCAACTTAATTTTTCAAGTTCATTATATGCCAAAATGTAATAATTTATACCAGGTTTATAAATTGCAGTATCACCAATTTGTAAAGTATCTCTGAATGACCCTGAAATTATTATATTATCACTAAGATCCATATGAATATATTTAAGAAAATTTCGTTTTGAAGTATCTGATAAATCTAAATATACATTTTCTAAATCATAGGACATTTTAATTAAATAATCTGGATGATATGGTCTATGAACTAATAAATTATTTGAATTATTGAATGACAAGCATTTATCTAATCCATTATAACCTTTCTCTGGAAACAAAATATCCCATAGGTTGAATGAGTTTATATAGTCTCCTGATGGGGAATATTTAATAATGTTTTTTCCCTCTCCTATAAAAATATCTTCTATTGTATAACTGCATTGAAAGTATACTAATAAAT
>DAOVJU010000408.1 GCA_030632095.1 Chlorobiota bacterium | reverse complement strand
TTCTATGGAAATCTGCCACTAGTGAACCAATATATCTTGATGTAAAAGGTCTGTTTGTTTTATCATCCTTTTCCTGGCAATATTTGATGAATTGTTTTACACCTTCAGGAAATTTAATATAGTTTCCTTCATTGATCGAATAAATCAAACCATTTTCAGGAGTGTCAATTTTCATATGCGACAAGCAAAATTCGCCAATTGACGGATCAAGTGTAAAACCTGTTACACCAAGGCCAGTTGTATAAACCATCATAGTAGAGGAACCATAAATAATATAACCTGCTGCAACTTGTTCGGTACCTTTTTGCAGGAAATCATCAATTTTTGCTTTTTCGCCACGTGGTGATTTTCGTCTGTAAATTGAAAATATTGTACCAATTGAAACATTAACATCAATATTTGATGATCCATCCAAAGGGTCCATACAAACAATATATTTCCCGTCAAGTGAGAGCTCATCATCAAAAGTTACAATTTCCTGGTTCTCTTCCGATGCTATCCCACAACATTCACCACTGGCTTTTAAGGCAGCAATAAATTGCTGATCAGCGAAAATATCTAGTTTTTTAACATTTTCACCTTGTACATTTATTTGCCCGGTTTCTCCCAAAATATCTACTAATCCTGCTTTTCTTACTTCTCTGTTTACGATTTTTGCTGCAATCACAATATGGCTTATAAGCCTTGTTAACTCTCCTTTAGCATACGGAAAATTAGTTTGCCGTTGTATTATAAATTCATTAAGTGTTATTCCCTGGTATTCTTTTGAATATATAACCATAGTAATTAATTTGTTTCGAGTTTTTTGCCTTAAATGTTAAATTTATAATGATTATACAAAAATAGAAAAAAAACCGGAACTATAGATTTAAAACGTTTGCGAAAGATTAAATTTAATCTAAGTTGAGTGAAAAATTGCTCAATCTGGGTAAAAATATTTGTAGTTAAACTAAAAACCAATAGGAATTTATATCTTAACTTTGTTTTATTTGATGATAGATTTATAATTATGATAGTGTATAAATTTGGGGGCGCTTCTGTAAAGTCTGCATTAGCGGTAAAAAAACTAGCTGATATTGTGAAAGCAGCAAATAATAATTTGGTAGTTGTTATTTCAGCAATGGATAAAATTACCAATGCATTAGAAGGTTTAGTAAAAGCATATTTTGAACAACAACCTGATTGTTCAGAAAAGCTTAATAAAATAGTGCAATTTCATATTGGAATTTGTGAAGAATTATTTGACACAAAGAAAAACGAATCAATATTTAAAAAGATCAATGATTTGGCTGATCAACTTTCAAATGCACTTAAAGAAAAAGTTACTTTAAATTATGATTATGAATATGATAAAATAATTGTGTTTGGTGAGTTATTTTCAACTATAATAATTTCGGAATATTTAACAAGCATCAATGTTGTAAATGAATGGATAGATATACGTAAAATCTTACGAACAAATAGTAATTTCAGAGATGCAACAGTAAATTTTCCATTATCGGAAAAACTCATAAAGCAAAAATGTGTTTTCAAATCCCGGTTAGATTCACAAGGCTTTATTTATTTAACACAAGGCTTTATAAGCTCTGATAAAAATAATATAAATACAACACTAGGGCGTGAAGGTTCTGATTATACAGCCGCGCTTTTAGCATATTTTCTAGGTGCTGAAAGAGTTGTTGTGTGGAAAGATGTTCCAGGTATCATGGATGCTGATCCATTTTGGCTTTCAAAGGTTGAGAAATTAGATGAATTATCGTATCAGGAAACTATTGAACTTGCATATTATGGTGCGAAAGTAATCCATCCGAAAACTATAAAACCATTACAAAATAAAAATATACCCCTGTTTGTACGATCATTTATAAATCCTGATAAGAAAGGTACTTTAATTAGCAATTCACAATTATTTGATTTAAAACCAGTTTATATTCAGAAAAAAGATCAGGTCTTACTTTCAATTTTATCAACTGATTTCTCTTTCATTGTAGAAGAAAACTTAAGTAGGATTTTTGCATTATTTGCTAAATATAATATTAAAGTTAACCTGATTCAAAATTCAGCAATTAGTTTATCTGTTTGTTTTAATAATAGCAATAAATTGGAGAATTTAAGATATGAACTTCAAAAAGAATATAAGGTCTTATATAATAAGAATGTTGAATTAATAACTATTCGACATTATACGGAAAATTCAATTGAGCGGGTAATTGGTTCAAAAAAAATATTACTTGAGCAAAAAAGCAGGAATACAGCTCAATTTGTCTTTCAACATAACAGACAGGGTTAATCTCTTAAGAAGTTAAGTCTCATCCCTTCTTGGTTTTCATAAAAACTACCTTCTTCATACACAAGGTTGCCATTAACTATTGTGTGTGTAATTCTAGAGTTAAAAGTATTTCCCTCAAAAGGAGACCAGTTACATTTATATAATAGATTGCTCTTTTCAACTGTCCATGGATTATTCAAATCAACTAAAACCAGGTCGGCCCAATATCCTTTACGAATATAACCTCTTTTTTCAATTTTGAAAATATCGGCAGGTGTATGGGCCATTTTATCAACAATTTTTTCAAGGGAGATTTTACCCTGATGGTAAAACTCAAGCATTGCAACCAGGGCATGTTGAACCATAGGCCCTCCGGATGGTGCTTTAAAATAGCCATTGCTTTTTTCTTTTGTTGTATGAGGGGCATGATCAGTTGCAATGACATCAATTTTATTATTAAGTACACCTTCGAGTAACCCTGTTTTGTCTTTATAAGTTTTAATTGATGGGTTCCATTTTATGAAAGTACCCTTATTTTCATAATCTTTCTCATCAAACCATAAATGATGGACACATACTTCTGAAGTGATATTTTTATCCTTTGATTGTTGTGTATTATCAAGCAGGCTTAATTCTTTAGCAGTTGAAATATGCAGGATATGTAATCGGGTATTGTATTTCTTAGCTAATTCTACTGCTAATGAAGAAGATTTAAAGCAGGCTTCTTCACTTCTAATTGTTGCATGATATTTAATTGGCAGATTATTGCCAAACTTATTTTTATATATTTTTAAGTTATTTTGAATTGTTTTTTCATCTTCACAATGGACAGCAACAAGCATTTTACTTTCCGAAAAAATTTTCACAAGTGTTTGAATATTATCAACCAGCATATTTCCAGTTGATGATCCCATGAAAATTTTTATACCACAAACACTTTTCGGATCAGTTTTCAATAATTCGTCTATATTATCATTTGTAGCGCCCATATAAAAAGAATAATTTGCTAATGATTTGTTAGCAGCAAGCTCATATTTTTCCTCTAGTAATTTTTGTGTAATAGTTTGTGGAATTGTATTTGGCATTTCCATAAAAGAAGTAATGCCCCCTGCAATAGCAGCTTTCGATTCTGTATAAATGTCTGCTTTATGAGTTAAACCGGGTTCCCTGAAATGAACCTGATCATCAATTATTCCGGGTAATAAAATTTTGTTTTCAGCGTTTATAACCTTATTGCCATCAATCACAGAATCAGGAAAACTATCTTTGAATATTTTATCGATAATTCCATTTTTGTTTATTAGAATACTTCCCTTGAAACTTTTTCCTTCATTAATGATTAAAGCATTTTTAATTAACATCATTAATTCCTTTCATATTTTCTAAAAAAACTAGAAAACTTCATTTTCAGCACTCCCCAAACAGCTTCATTAAAAATCCCACCGCTCATTTTTGAAGTTCCTTGTTTCCTGTCAGTAAATATTATTGGAACTTCTTTTATTTTAAATCCAAATTTCCATACCCTGAATTTCATCTCTATCTGAAACGCGTATCCTTTAAGTTTAATTTCATCCAAGCCAATAGTTTCTAATACTTCCTTACGATAACACTTAAAACCAGCTGTTGTATCTTGTATGTTCATTCCTGTTATTAATCTCACATATGTAGAAGCATAGTATGACATTATAACCCTTCCTATGGGCCAGTTTACCACATTTACTCCCGATTTATATCTTGAGCCAATAGCCAGATCAGCGCCTTCTCCATAACATGCATTATACAATAGTAATAAATCATTAGGATTATGGCTAAAGTCTGCATCCATTTCAAATACATATTGG
>DAOVJU010000079.1 GCA_030632095.1 Chlorobiota bacterium | reverse complement strand
GAAAAATAAAGAAGGTTTTATTATTAAAGGTTACGCGGGAACTGGCAAAACAACTATTATAAGTTATGTGGTAGAAGCTCTTGATGAGATAGGGATTAAGTCGGTACTTTTAGCTCCAACTGGCAGGGCTGCAAAAGTTTTTTTTAATATTTCAGGAAAGAGTGCATATACAATTCACCGGAAAATATACCGGCAAAAATCATCAAAAGATGGTTTTGGCAGCTTTGTTTTAAATAAAAACCTTCATAAAAACACTTTATTTATTATTGACGAAGCTTCAATGATATCAAACTCAACATCAGAAGCGTCAGTTTTTGGCTCAGGAAAACTGCTTGATGATATTATTGATTACGTTTTTGAAGGACAAAATTGCAAATTAATATTATTGGGCGATACGGCACAATTACCTCCTGTTGGCCTTTCACTAAGCCCGGCATTAGATATTAGATTCATTGAAGCATATGGAATTCATGTAAATGAAGTAATGCTCAAAGAAGTTGTCAGGCAAAACAGGGAATCAAACATCCTTAAAAATGCAACAAGGATAAGAAAAAATATTTCAGATGAAATATTTATAATACCAGATATCTATGCAAATGAAAATTCAGATGTTAACAGAATTAATGGGAACGATCTAATTGAATGTATATCAAACATGTATGACAAACATGGAATTTCTGAAACAATAATCGTTTGCCGGTCTAATAAGCGTGCAAATAAATATAATGAGGGAATTCGTAAAACAATTTTGTGGTATGATCAGGAGATATCTTATGGAGATTTAATGATGGTTGTAAAGAATAATTATTATTGGATTGACGAAAGCAGTGATCTTGAATTTATTGCAAATGGTGATATTTTTCAAATTACAAGAATCAAAAATTATGAAGAAAGATATGGATACCGGTTTGCAAATATTACTGCCAGGTTTATTGATTATGAGAATATTGAAATTGATTTGAAAATATTTCTTGATTCAATTTATATTGATAAAGCATCGTTTACTCAGGAAGAAAATAAAAAGCTGTATTTTAGTGTTTTAGAAGATTATAAAGATATAAAGAATAAGAAAAGCCAATTTGAGGCGGTTCGAAATAATCCGTATTTTAATGCATTGCAAGTGAAGTTTGCCTACGCCGTTACTTGCCATAAAGCACAAGGGGGACAATGGAAAAATGTATTTGTTGATCAAGGATACTTCAAGGAAGAAAACATTGATTTAGAATATTTACGATGGTTATATACAGCCGTGACAAGGTCTACAGGGAAACTGTACCTTGTTAATTTTCCTAATGAGTTTTTTATTGAATAAATAAATATATATACTGAATCTTAACAGGTTTATGAAAGTAAAGCTG
The DNA here is from genome assembly GCA_030632095.1 of Chlorobiota bacterium. Classification (GTDB taxonomy): domain Bacteria; phylum Bacteroidota; class Bacteroidia; order Bacteroidales; family B39-G9; genus JAADFW01. Next base: position 8,532 of record DAOVJU010000079.1, on the reverse strand, counting down.
TTTAGAGTCAGTTATACTCGATAAGCACAAGCATATTTTTTCGTAAACATATTTCATATCGGTATGGCGATTTTGTTAATTTATTAATAAATTCTTCACATCTGTTTTATTTTTATCGTTCATTATATTTTTAGCATCCGGAGTATATAAATAATCTATTTTATCCTGGTGTGATTCAGTTATCTTATTCCTAACCATTTTTAAAGTTGAGTTCAGCATTTTGTTATCTTCAGTGAATCCATCAGTTAGTATAGAAATTGCAGATGGAAGCCACCTTTGCGGAAACATAGTTTCATATTTACCATCTTTTCGATACTCATCTATTTCTTTTTGTAAAATTTTTAAGGCTTCATCAACTGCTTTTTCATCAGTAATATCAATTTTGTTGGCTATTAAATACCTTTTTATTGCTTCTTTATTTGGAACGATTAAACCAACCGTATAAGCATTTTGGTTGTTATAAAGCATACATTGATCAATAAACCGGGACTGATCGGCCAGTGCTTCTTCAATGCCCTCGGGGCTGTATTTTTCGCCATCATCAGCAATCAATAAGCTTTTAAATCTTCCTAAAACATACAGAAAACCATCATTATCCATATATCCCATATCTCCAGTGTAAAGCCAACCATCTTTAATGGTTTCTTTTGTTGCTTCTTCATTCTTCCAATATCCTTTCATAACATTCTCACCCTTCACAACTATTTCACCCTTGTTATCCGAAGGAAGTTCTTTACCATCTTCATCACAAATTTTTAGTTCCAAATTATCAACCAGGTAACCTGACGAACCTAGTTTATGTCTTTTCATTGAATTTGAAGAAATTATTGGAGCCGCTTCAGAAAGTCCATAACCCTGGAACATAGGCATTCCAATAGCGTAAAAGAACTTTTGTAATTCAATATCCAACAAAGCGCCACCGCCAATGAAAAAATCAAGCTTACCTCCAAAATTTGCCCGTATTTTAGAAAAGATGATTTTATCATATAGCCAGTAAAGAGGTTTCTTTAACTTTTTCAAACCTTTTACTTTCTTGAAGCCATTTCCATTATAAGCATATGCAAGTTTCAATGCTCTGTTAAACAGTTTTTCAATACCAGTACCTTTTTCCCGGATTCCTTTTTCAATGTTTTTTCTAAAATTCTTGGCTAATGCCGGAACGCTTAGTAATATGCTTGGTTGGATTTCTTTTATGTTTTTTGGAATGTTTCTTAATGTTTCAGCAAGAGTTTCACCAATCTGAATTGAAGCAATGCTTGCACCAAATGCCATAAAACTGTAAACTCCTGCAGTATGTGCAAAAGCATGGTCCCATGGCAATATAAGTAATGTTTTATAATACTCCGGAATGGTCATTAACGATAATGCTTGCTCAACATTAGCAGTGTAATTCCTATGTGAAAGTATAATACCTTTTGGGTCGGCTGTTGTACCTGATGTGTAACAAATGTTTGCATAATCATTATTTACAAGGGAATTATACCTGTTTCCAAAATCTAATTTCTTGGTTTCAAGATATTTAATTCCTTTATCCAATACTTCGTTATAACTTATTTCATTTTTGTTATATTTTTCTTGCTCGTCAAGAATAATTATTTTTTCTAATTCCGGAAGATCTTTTTCTATCTCTTTTATTTTCGATAAGTGATTAGCTGAAACAATAATAAATCTACACCCTGCATGATGAAGCCTGAAGTACAACTCAGAAGGTTCCAGTTTTACTGATAGTGGAACATTAATTGCACCTGTATACAACACCCCTAATTCACTTATTACCCATTCATTTCGTCCTTCAGCAATTAAACCTGTTCTATCTCCTTTATTTAGTCCCATTGCCATTAATCCTGCTCCAAATTTGTGAACAAGTTCACGTATTTTTCCATACGTAGTTCCAGTATATTTTCCTGTTTTATTTTCCCACATAAAAATATTGTTCTGGTATTTATTTACGCTTTCTTCAAAAAAATGAATAATTGTCTTCATAATCTATCATGTTTTTATTTTTAACTAGGTATTTAATCTCCTTTTGTGCAATATATTACAAAATCTTTAGAATCTGAATTCAAACTATTTTCATAATAATCGCCATAAATATTCACAAGTTTCAGATCTGATTTATCAATAAGATATTCAAGTTCATACCTGAAAAAATAGCGTAATTTGATATTCCAGGTTTCGGTATATTCTTTGTTTTTCTCGGTCCAGGTAAGTTTAAACTCAACATTGCTAATTTGATTTACTAAATCAGCATTCATGTTAACAATTCGCTTAAGGTTTTCACCAGGAGCATATTCTTTATTGAAATCCATGAAATTATGCAGGCCATTTTTAAGTAATTCTAAGTTAGGAACAAATAAATCGAATATAAACCTGGCTTTAGGAGATAGTAATGAATTTATATTATTAAGGGCCTTTAACTGAGCCTCGGTGGTTAATAAATGGCTAAATACCCTGAAAGGTGCAACTATTAAATCGTATTGCTGCTCATCTTTATAACTAACAATATCTGCTGTTTTTATACGATAATAATCTGTTTTTTCAAGCTTGTTTTTTAATACTTTAATCATTGATGGGCTTATGTCTATACCATAAATATCTGCACCTTGTGATAAAGCATCTATAAAAAACCGGCCTGTTCCAACGCCTACTTCAAGGATTTTCCCTTTACAAGATTTGATTTTATTAATAAAATATTGTGAATCTACATCAGCACGGATACTATCATAAATTGTATCGTAAAAGCGGGCAAAGAATTCCAGATATTTATACATATGATTAAATAGTAAGTAGTTAGCAGTCAGCAGTTAGTAAAAGGTAAATATTACTAAGTAGTACCTGTCCATAACGTCAGGAATTATTTATAAGTAAATCACCAAATAATCAATTAAGTGGCTAAATCAATTTATTATTGTCTATTGATAATTGAAACCGCTTCGCGGGAAACTGCCCTGCCAGTAGTTTTGAAACTCTGGCAGTGGCTTAACTAATTCAACCTGAAAACTAACAACATGTTTGTAAAAGTTTCGCGTTAAGCGTCTAATCTTCGTCTTGAAACTCGATAAAATCAAATGGGATTTTTATAATGTCCTGGTAGTCTTCGCCAGATTCTTTCATATCTTCATCACTTTCTTCATAGTGCCAACGTACCAATATTTCATTCCCTCCATCATGCATTTTTTTGAGGATCAGTAATAGATCAAGAATTAATTTTGAGGATGAAGTATTAAAATATTTATAATTTAGGTTAATAACCGTTTTACCATTTGGATTTTTACAATATTCTTCAAACCAGTCTAAAATAGGATCATAAAAATGGTTTGCATTTTCAGGTATAGATGCCCCGATTATTTCAAAAATATTATTCTCAGCATCTAAATGCACTTTAGGAGTTGTAATTGTATTATTGAGTTTTATAATTTTCATTGCTTTATCTGTTTATAGACGAATAATAAATATGAAAATTCAATGAACAGTAACTAATCATTAAATATCTATCATTCTTTACTGTTCGTTTCTGATGTATGGTAAAAATAAAAAATGTTTTACTAATTAAAAATTTATCTGGTAAGTAAATTCCAAAAGAATATATTTGTAAGTTCAAATGAAATGATTGTACAAAATAATTATATATTCAAGAACATTGCTACAATTGCATATGCATACATCTTTCAACAAGCAAGTTTAAATGAATAATAAATGATTTTTAACGGGAAAGTTATATGGATCACAGGTGCTACTTCAGGTATAGGTGAAGCACTTGCTTATGAATTTGCATCATTAAACGCCCAATTAGTTTTATCATCAAATCAATATAATGAGTTAGATAGGGTAAAAGCTGAATGTCTTAAAAAATGTGAGGTATGTTATACCAAAGGATTTGACCTGGAAAATCCTGAGGAAATTAAAAATGCTGTAGAAAATGTAGTGAATAAATTTGGAAAAATAGATGTTTTAGTAAATAATGGAGGGATAAGTCAGCGATCATTAATAAGTGAAACTCCGTTCGAATTAGACCATAAAATTATGAATATTGATTATTTTGGACATGTAATGCTTACAAAAAATGTCTTACCTGTTATGGTTAAAAACGGAGGTGGACATATCATGATTACAACCAGTATTACAGGGAAATTCGGTTTTCCGCAACGTTCAGCTTATTCAGCAGCTAAACATGCATTATATGGTTTTTTTGAAACTTTACGAGTTGAGCATTCGAAAGACAATATTAAAGTTACAATAGCATGTCCGGGAAGGGTCAGGACTGAAATTTCCAAACATGCGCTCACGAAAAATGGTAAAGAACATGGCAAGATGGATAAAGGCCAGGCTAAAGGAATATCAGCTGAAAAATGTGCAAGAATAATGCGAGAAGCTATCCAGAAAAACAAAAGGGAAGTGCTTATTGGAGGGAAGGAACTATTAATGGTATATATCAAAAAGTTTTTACCTGGATTATTTTACCGAATTGTTTCTAAAATTGATCCGAATAATTAATTGTTTTTATATTTTGAAATTATCTGAAAATGGAAAAGATTATAAGTGGAATTCAGCAAATAGGAATTGGTGTCCCTAAAGTTTATGAAGCATGGAAATGGTATAGAAAACATTTTGGAATGAATATCCCGGTTTTTGATGAAGCATCAGAAGCCGGATTTATGTTACCTTATCCAGGAGGGGAACCACGCTTCAGGCATGCAATACTAGCAATAAATATTCAGGGTGGTGGAGGTTTTGAAATTTGGCAATATACCGAGCGAACACCGGAACAATCAAAATTTGAGATTAAATTAGGCGATTTAGGAATTTACATAGCTAAAATTAAAGCCCGAGATGTTGAAAAAGCTTTTAATTATTATAAATCAATAAATGTTGATTTAGCAAGTGATATAGTTAAAGATCCGAATGGGAACAAACATTTTTTTATTCGCGATCCTTACAGTAATATTTTTCAGGTCATAGAGGATAATATTTGGTTTTCGAAAAGAAACACTATTACAGGTGGATCGGCAGGATGTGTAATTGGTGTTACAAATATTGAAAATTCAAGAAAAGTTTATAGCGGCATTTTAGGTTATAATGAAATTGTATACGATAAGGAAGATATATTTGAAGATTTTGCAACACTTCCTGGTGGGAAAAATAGGGTGAGACGGGTTTTATTAAAACATAGTGAACCAAGAAAAGGTGGATTTAGCCGCTTATTGGGTCCAACTTCTATTGAATTGATAAGTGTAAAAGACAGAGAGCCTGTAAAAATATATAAAGATAGATTTTGGGGAGATTTAGGATTTATTCATTTATGTTTTGATATTTATGGGATGGAGTTTTTAAGAGAAGAATGTAAAGAGAAAGGTTTTCCGTTTACAGTTGACAGTAGCGAATCATTTGATATGGGTGAAGCAGCTGGTCATTTTTCATATATTGAAGACCCTGATGGTACTTTAATTGAATTTGTTGAAACCCATAAAATCCCAATTATAAAAAAGCTTGGATGGTATTTGAACATTAGAAAACGAAATCCTGAGAAGCCTTTACCAGACTGGATGCTTAAAACACTTAAATTAAGTAGTGTTAAGGATTGAAAAGATAGTAGGTAGTAATCAGTAATCAGTAGGCAGTAATCAGTAATTAGTAATCAGTAATTAGTAATCAGTAATCAGTAGGCAGTAGGCACTAAGCAGTAAACAGTAGGTAGTAGGCAGTAGTTCACTGCATTCTTAAAAAACCTGAAGATATTTAGTCTTCCATTTCATCGATAATCTTCTGGACTTCTTCTTCAGTATTATGTAGTTTTTTCTTACAGAATTTGATTAATTCGGCAACTCGCTTAACGTTTTTTGAAAGTTCATCTACATCTAATTCATCAGATTCAATTTGTTCTAATATTTCCTCTATTTCAGTTATTGCTTGTTTATATGTAAGATTAGTTTTAGCCATTGCCATGTTTGAATCTTAATGTTTATTTATCTTTAATTTTTCAAACTCAGTATTTTGCTCTGATATAATATTATGATACTTTTTGTTTTTTATAATAAGGTTTGAAAATATTACTATAAAAACAATTAAAAGAAATGTGCTGATAATTAATGAAATGTATATCACTTTACGTTTCACTAGCTCTGATTGATAAATATGTTTATCTTTTTGCAATAATTCTTTTTCATGTTTTTGCCTTTCATTTATAAGATCATGTTCAACTTGATTTGCATGTTTATTTGATTCTTCAGCCAATAATGAATCTTTTTTATTTATATATTTTTGGTAATATTCAAGTGCTGATTTGTAGTTGTCAATTACATAATAAACTTCATAGAGGGATTTATAATCAGTAATTAAAACAGATGTTAATAAATTCTCTTTTGCAACTTTTATACTTTTAAAATAATGATCTATTGCTTTTGAATAATCCCTGTTAAACTTATATACATCTCCAATTTTATTATAGATATCTGCTATTCTATTATAATTATTTGTTTTTTCGACAATATGAAGCGCTTCATTCAATACATTTAATGCATTGTTATACTGCTTGATTTTAATGTAAGTATTACCAATATTGATTAACAGAATAGATTCTTCATCTGGTTTATTAAATGAGCTTAATAAACTTATTGCCTTGTTATAAATATCGAGTGCCTTTTTATATTGTTGGTCTTCATCATATACGGCACCAAGATTATTAAGTATGTTAATTATTTCCTGTTTATTATCCAGAAGTTCAAAAGTTTCTAAGGCTTTCTGATAAAAATTCAATGATTTACTATTGTTCCCTGAATAATAATAAATCTTACCTATATCCGATAATAGCTGCCCTTCCTTGGTTTTATACCCTAATCTGATATAAATATTCAGCGTTTGCTGATAATACAATAGTGCCTTGTCGTATTTTCCTTGATTTACATAAACGATACCAATCTTTTTCATGATATTAGCAATTTCTTCCTTTTTACCAACCTTCATTGCAATTTTAACTGCTCGCTGATAATATTGAAGAGATTTGTCATACTCACTTATATTATAATAAATCAATCCCAGGTAATTCAATGCCGAAGCTTCTTCCTGCTTATTTTTATACTGTAATGCATAATCAAGTGCTTTGTCCGCAAATTCTATTGCTTTATCTGGTAAGACCGGAATATATTCGTTTGCCAATTGATTATAAAGTTTTGCTTTATCAAAATCATTAACATTTAATAACTTGCTGGTCAAACTATCAATTCTATCAGTAGAATAACCTGAAAATGCAAAACAAAGTATGAACTGAACTAATAAAAAAACCTTTATTTTATTAAGCATTATAGATAAACTTAAAATTTCGGCTAAAGTTAATGAAATATATTTTCTGAAATTCAATTTAGTATATTAAAATTATGCAAAATACTGAGGTCAGCGTATTACCTGCCTACGCGAAGCCGCTCCGGCGAAAGCAAGTTGGAAACCGTATATGGATTGCCTTCTCATTAATCCAACTATCCATTATTCCATAAATCCAATGAGCTTTTGAAAATGGGTACTTGCGGAAAAATTGAATGATATTTTCAATATGCAGCGGTAAGAAACCTGAGTTAAGATATCTTTAAACCAATTATTAACATATCATCAATTTGTTTTGAACCGCCTTTCCATTCATTAATATATTCATCCAGTAATTCCATTTGTTCTTTCATTGGCCGGTCACAATAATTGAGAAGAATATTTTTAAAGTTTCTTGCTAAAAGTTTGCGATTATCATCACCTCCAAACTGGTCAACATAACCGTCAGAAAACATGTATAGTTGATCGTTTATTTCCAGTTTTATCTCATTATTTGTGAAGGGTTCATCTTCAATGAAATGAATACCTAATGGCATTTTATCAGCTTTAATTTCGATAAGTTCATTATTTCGAATAATATATAATGGATTATTTGCCCCGGCAAATTGCAATTCTCTGTTATCAAAATCAATAATCAATAAGGCAATATCCATACCATCAGCAGCTTCATCCGGATCACCAGTCTGATGTAGTGATTTTATTATGTTTTCACGTAATTTTTGCAATATTTTACTTGCATCAGAAAGATCATCTTTATTTATTATCTCATTTAACAGGGCAATCCCGAGCATACTCATGAATGCTCCCGGTACTCCATGACCAGTGCAATCAACGGCAGCAATAACTGTTAAATTATCTTTTTTGGTCATCCAGTAAAAATCACCACTTACAATATCGCGAGGTTTATAATAAATAAAATGTTCAGGCAGAGTTTCCTGAATGAGTTCATCCGGCGTGAGGACAGCAGATTGAATTCTGCTTGCATATTCAATACTATCAGTTATCCTGATCTTTTGTCGTTCAATCTGATCACGTTGTTCTGTGGCCATATCTCTTTGAGCTTCAATTTCGTCACGCTGAGATTCTATTTCTTCTTTTTGTTGCATTATCTCAACATTTCTTATCCCCAGTAATTCATATGCTTTTTTGATTTTTGCATTTTGTCTGAATAATACAGTCAAGAAAATCACAATAATTAAAATAATAATGATGGTTGAT
>DAOVJU010000251.1 GCA_030632095.1 Chlorobiota bacterium | reverse complement strand
GCATTTTCATAATCTTCTTTTTGCAAATAGTCTTCCAAAAGTTCTTTTAATCTACCATCCGAATAATCAGAATAGTCATGTATAACCGGTTTTACTTCTTCAATATATGGTTCCTGGTAGGGTTTATCATAATATTTATCATAAGAATCTCTGTAATCCGGGTTTTTTTGTTTAATACCTCCAAATACAACACAAAAATTAAACATCGTACTTCCGCTCTTCTGTGTCCCATATTTTCCCCACCTATTTGATAAAACCACCGTATTTCTGAAATGTGTTAAACTGAAATATATATAGTTATTGATGAAATATTGTAGTCCAAAGTTTAAAAGCAGTCCCGGGTTGCCTGATGTTGGACCTCCAAAACCTCCTCCAGCATTTAATCCAAGTTTTTCAACCGGGTAAATCACCAGGTTTAATGGAATATATGCGCTTAATTCTGCATCATCTGCAGGCATCATTTCAAATGTAGGATTTAAATTTAGTGAGATAAATTTTGTAAAATTCCAATACATGGAAGGTCCAAAAGCCATAACAGGACCAAATATCGAAGAATAGATTCTATTGTCAGTTAGATCATCAATTTCATAGTTTATACTCTTCATTCCCATACCGATACAAATACCAAAGGCAAAGAATTTCTTCTTGTCGAGATATTTACTCGTCAAATTATCATCAGTACTACTATATTGATATTGTGCCGAAAGAGAAAGTGTTGAAAATAAGGTGATAAAAATTAATGTCTGCCTAATCCGTTTAAAAAAAACAGGCATAATTCGAATTAATTTTTGTTTTGGCTCCATGATAAATATTTTAAATTGAACAGTTTTATTCTAGTAACAATTTCGCTTTGCCCTTTCAATACGCTCATAATCATCAACCGCATTTGCCGTTTTAAGGTATAAGGTTACATGCTGATTAGCCTGGTAACACTGTCTTGTATTGAAATATACAAGCCCAAGCTCCCTGTGCGCTTCAGGAAATGTTGGCCTTAGTTTTATGCATCGTTGAAAATTGATCTCAGACATTTCGTATTTCTTTTGTGCTGATTCAAAATATCCCATCATATAATAGGAGATATATAAATTATTAAATGCCAATTTAGCTTGTTTAGCCATTTCATATACATCGTTGTTCAGCTTTTGGCCTGGAGTCCAGAATACCCTGAAAAGTTTTGCAGCATAATAATACTTTTCGTTTGTAAATTGCGCTTTGCCTGGTTCATTTGGGCCGGCAACCAGTGTTCTTAAGCTTGTTAGCGCTTTAGGAATTAAAACATCAGAAGCAATTGAGTTAATAAATGCCTCCATAGCTGAATAATCATCCATTTGTTTCATATATACTTTGCCCAGTCCATACCAGGCCCTTGCCTCATTAGGATATTCAATGCTTATGTATTGTAAAGCTCCTTTGGCTTTTACGTAATCCTTTTTTATGAAAAAATAGGTTGCCCGTAATAAAAGTACTTCAATATCATTTGGATTTAGCGCTTTTGCTGTCTTACTGGCATTGTCGGCTGTTGCATAGTCATCGCTTTGTAAACTAAAAATACCACGATAATAATGTGCCAAATATAATTTTGGATGTAATCGAATAAGATCTTCACAAATCATCAGGGCCATTTGATATTCACCAGTTTTCCGCCTTCTTGCCGGATCTAAAGCAAACAAAGGAATATCCTTTGCCATTATTTTCAGCCTTTCAATTTTGGAATATACATCAAATGAAATGGCTGAATAATCTACATCATCTGCTGCAAAAATCACAGAATTTAAGGTCAGGTCGGCTGATATTTTCCTTGCAAGTTCTTCCTGAAGGTTAAAAATATCGTTAATATTTCCATTAACCCTGTTACTTCCTACAATTTCTGCTGTTTCAACATTCACTGTACGTGTTGATAAAACTAAATTATCATTAAATTTTGTTGCACTTCCAAAAACAAAATATTGTACACCAATTAAGCGCCCTACTTCAACTGCAGTGTTTTCGTCAACCAGTCCACCCATTTGAAGTTTTAATTCTTCAATAATCTTGTTAAGATATTCACGTTCTACAATACGTACGGAACGGTCGCTCGATATCCTGCTTATTAAAGCATCAGCACAACTACTACCCAGCCAATCTAATGAAGCATCATCTCCCTGGGTTTTAAATTCAGAAATTGCGACTGTCATAATTTCTTCATTCGAGAAAACTATTTTAACCGAAAAAAAACTAATGCAAATGCATAGCCATGCGAAAAGATAAACCTTTTTCATTTTCTAATTACTTTAAACCCTATAAAAAAATGATTACCAACAAACTACATAGACGGCAATACCAATTATAATACAAAGTAATAATATTTAATCAAAAATATAAATTATCTGATAAATAACTTATGTTTTATAACTACTAAATTTATTTGGTTTGCGACATATTTGTTTAACAGGTTAATTCTTTCCAAACCGTTTTTGAAAAAGGATGAAAAGGATCACCCCACACGTTATTGAAGAATCAGCAATGTTAAATACAGGACGGAAAAATATAAATTGCCGGGAACCCAAAAATGGAAACCAGTCAGGGAAATGGCTATTTATGATTGGAAAATAAAACATGTCTACCACCCTGCCATGTAAAAAGCTGGCATACCCGCCATTTTCGGGAAGAAATTCTGCAACATGATAATAACTGTCGTTGAATATAAGGCCATAAAAAGCGCTGTCAATGATATTGCCTAAAGCACCTGCAAATATAAGAGAGATACTGGCAACCATCAAAAAGTTCACTTTTTCTTTTGCAAGCCTGAATAAATACCAGCCGATAACGGATATTGCTAGAATTCGGAATAAACTTAAAGCAATTTTACCAAATTCACCGGGGATATTTATGCCAAATGCCATTCCGTTATTTTCAATGAAATGAATAATAAACCAGTCACCAAAAATTCTAAATTCCTGACCAATGTACATATTTGTTTTCACCCATATTTTTAACCATTGGTCAAGAATAAGGACAATAAAAATAATAAACAGTGCTTTTCTTGAATCCGACATTTATTTATTAATACCTTATATCAATTTTTTTAGATTATCCTATTTCTGCGCTCTTTTAGCATCTATGCTTAATGTAGCATGAGGAACAGCACGAAGGCGTTCTTTAGAAATTAGTTTTCCGGTTTTCCGGCATATACCATATGTTTTGTTTTCAATTCGAACAAGTGCACCTTGTAAATGCTGTATAAATTGTAGTTGCCGTTGGGCTAAGCGGCTTGTTTCTTCTTTTGACAATACCGAGGCACCTTCTTCCAAAACTTTAAAAGTTGGTGAAGTATCCTGAGTATCATTACCATCACTATGTGAAAGGGTTTGTTTTAGTAAGTCATAATCCTTTTGCGCCTTCTCTAACTTCTGAAATATCAGTTCTTTGAACTCCAGAAGCTCATCATCTGAATATCTTGTTTTTTCTGCCATATTAGTAATTTTTATTAAAAATAGTTTATTTTTTCCAAGCTACAAATATCAAATCTTATTTATTTTAATCATGGTATTAATATTATTGTCTATTTCTACCTTGTTTCCTTCTGTATCAGCTATGTTGTCGGCTAATGTCAGCGATTGAGCCAATACTTCCCGGCATATATATTCTTTATGGTTTTGAACAGCTTCGTTAATTAATTCATGTTTCTGTATTAACAAGTCTATTTTATCAACTACATCAAAGCCACTTTCTTTTCTTAAGTTTTGTATCCTGTTAATAAATTCCCGTGCAATTCCTTCCTGGCGTAAGCTATCTGTAACAGTAATATCAAGAGCAACGGTTAACTTGCCATCATGGGCAACCAACCAGCCAGGAATATCTTCAGACAGAACATCCACATCTTCATTAAACAGTTCAATTTTTTCACCATTTACATCCAGGTAAAACCGGCCTTCTTTTTCAAACTGAATAATATCTTCTTGTGACATACTATTTATCCCGGCAGATATTCCCTTCATCATTTTACCATATTTAGGTCCCAGAAACTTAAAGTTAGGTTTGATTTTTTTTACCAAAACACCTGAAGTGTCGCTTATATATTCAACTTCTTTAACGTTTACTTCAGACAAAATCAATGATTTTACAGCCTCCACATGATCTTTCATATGTTTGCTCAAAACAGGGATCATTATTTTACCCAAAGGTTGTCTTACCTTAAGGCTTACTTTTCTTCGTAATCCCAGCACAAGTGATGAGATTTTCTGGGCAATGTCCATTTTTTCTTCAAGGTCTTTACTGATATGCTTCTCATTATATTTTGGAAATTCAGCAATATGAACTGACTCAGCCTTATGTTTTTTACTAACTAAATTTAGGTCAATAAAGAGTTTATCCATATAAAACGGAGATATTGGGGCGCCTAACATCGAAACTGTTTCTAAACATGTATATAAGGTCTGGTATGCAGAAATTTTGTCTTTTGAATATTCCCCGCGCCAATAACGTTTTCGGCTCAAACGCACATACCAGTTACTTAGATTTTCCATTACGAAATGCTGAATGGCCCTGCCGGCTTTGGTTGGTTCATAATTATTTAAATGTTCTTCAACTTCCTTAACCAGGGAATTCAGTAATGAAATGATCCACCTGTCAATCTCTGGCCTTTCTTTTATTGGAATTTCTTCTTCTTCGTATTTGAAACCGTCAACATTGGCATATAAAGCAAAGAAAGCATAAGTATTATAAAGCGTCCCGAAAAACTTACGTTTTATTTCATCAACACCATCAATATCAAATTTCAGGTTGTCCCAGGGTTGTGCGTTGGTAATCATATACCAGCGCAAAGGATCGGACCCGAATTTTTCAATGGTTTCAAATGGGTCTACCGTATTGCCAAGCCGTTTTGACATTTTTGCCCCGTTTTTATCAAGAACCAAGCCGTTTGAAATAATGTTTTTAAAAGAAACAGAATCAAAAAGCATAACAGCAATTGCATGGAGTGTGAAGAACCATCCACGGGTCTGGTCAACACCTTCGGCAATATAATCGGCAGGAAATAACTCCCCAAAATGTCCTTTGTTTTCGAAAGGATAATGGAACTGTGCATAAGGCATTGCCCCTGAATCGAACCAAACATCAATCAGGTCAAGCTCACGGTGCATTTTTTCACCACATGGAGAAACAAGGATAATTTTATCAACATATGGCCGGTGAAGGTCTAGGAGCGAGTAATTTTCCTTTGAAAAGTCTTTTTTATTGAATTTTTCAAGCGGATTAGAATCCATGAACCCTGCTTTAACAGCCTTGTCAATTTCCTCTTTAAGTTCCTGAACGGAGCCTATACATACCCGTTCAGAATGATCTTCAGTTGACCAGATAGGTAAAGGAGTTCCCCAATATCTTGAACGCGATAAATTCCAATCCACAAGATTTTCAAGCCATTTTCCAAACCTTCCGGTTCCTGTAGCTTGTGGTTTCCAGTTGATGGTTTTATTTAATGCTATCATTTTATCTTTTAATTCAGTGGTTTTTATAAACCATGAATCTAGCGGATAATATAATACAGGCTTATCAGTTCTCCAGCAATGCGGATAAGAGTGAACGTGTTTTTCTATTTTGAAAGCCTTATTTTGTTGTTTAAGCATTACAGCAATATCCACATCAACCGTCGGATCTTTATCCGTTAAGGAATCGTCATAACTGTTTTTTACATAGCGCCCGCTAAACTCACCTGTCCCTTCAACAAAACGGCCTTGTTTATTAACAAGTGTTAGTGAGCCAATTCCATT
>DAOVJU010000244.1 GCA_030632095.1 Chlorobiota bacterium | reverse complement strand
ACATTACAAAAAGTAAAAGATGAAAAACCACATCTTATAATAATTGATTATGACCTTGATAATTCAATTGGCATTTTAGCAATTAATTCAATAAAGAAAGACAGGGCAACTGCTTCAATTCCACTTTTACTTTTCGTAAATCCAATGCACCAAAAACAAATTATTGATGCATTAGATGCCGGTGCTTTAGGATATATAAAAAAACCATTTGAACGAAAAATACTAGTATCCAAAGTAAATGCCATTGTTGATTTAATAGGTTCTAAAGTTTTAAAAGGAGGAATAAGCTCGAGCATAGGTAATATTGATGAATTAGCCGAATTATCAACAATAGCAAAGGAAGCCGATAATTCAATAATGATAATTGATTCAGGTGGAAACATTGAATGGGCAAATAAAGGTTTTGTAAGAATGTATGGTTATACACCAGATGAATACAATACTAAGTATAGGGAAGCTACTAAAGAAGTATTAAGAAATATTAGTGGCCAACAATATTTTAAAATTAATAAATCAATAAGTTACGAAAACCAGATACAAACAAAAGATGGTGAATATAAATGGGTTCAAACAACATTAACCCCGGTTTTAACAGAGGATAATGAAATTGATAAATTTATTGCCGTTGAAACAGATATTACAAAATTAAAGGATATTGAAGATGAACTGGTTCAAAAAAGTGAAAACATACTTACCTTATCAGAACATCTTGATAGTGTAACTGAACATCTTGAGTTGCAAAAAAATGAAATTAATGAGCAAAAGAAGATTATTGAAAAAGGGAAACAAAAGTCTGAAAAACTGCTCATGAATATTTTACCATATGAGATTGGCCTTCAATTGAAATCGAAAGGATATGCTGTTCCCAGGCAATACAGAATGGTAACTGTTATGTTTACAAATTTTAAGGGTTACACACAACTTTGCCAGGAATTATCGCCACAGGAAATGGTTTCGATATTACATACTTATTTTGCAGAATTTGATGATATAGTTGAAAATCACTATATCGAAAAAATTAAAACAATTGGTGATACATATATATGTGCCGGAGGAATTCCTCTTAGAAACAGGAGTAATCCTATTGATATTGTTCTTGCTGCTCTTGAAATTCAAAAATTCATTAATAATTTGAATGAAATTAAACGAGTGGGGAAATTACCTGTTTGGGAACTTCGTATCGGTATTAACACAGGCGAACTTGTAGCCGGTGTAGTTGGAAAAAGAAAATTTGCATATGATATTTGGGGAGATGCTGTAAACATAGCAAGTAATACTGAAGCAATAAGTGAAGTTGGTAAAATAAATATTACTGCAGCAACCTACGAAAAAGTTAAAGATTATTTTAGATTTGAATCACGCGGTATGATAGAAATCAGGAATAAAAGAATGATTGAAATGTATTATGTGCTTGGATTGAAACCAGAATATTCAACTGATTCAGAAGGTTATATACCAAATAAGGAATTCGAGCGCCTATTATCAAGAATCTAAATAGTGTTTTAAAACAAACTATCTTCCAAATGCTTGTTCAGATCAACAGATTCTAAGTTTAGCTTTAATTCCCCTTCTTTAGAAAAAGATAACTTTCCTGTTTGCTCAGATACTGTAACAACCAATGCATCAGTTACTTCTGTTATGCCTAAAGCAGCCCTGTGCCTTAAACCTAAATTAGGGGCAAGATCAGTTCTATTTGACAATGGCAAAACACATCGTGCAGCTTTTATTTTATTGCCAATTATTATTACTGCTCCATCATGCAGCGGATTATTCTTAAAAAATATACTTTCTATCAATCTGCTTGATATATCTGCATTTAATAAATCTCCAGTTTGTGTGTAAGTCGCTAATTCTGATTTAGTGGCAATTACTATCAAAGCTCCGGTGTTATTTTTCGACATTCGTTTACAGGCAGTTATAATTGCTTTAAGATTGAACTTATGAATATTTGGATGGCTATATGAAAATAACTGCTCAAAAGAAAACTTACGGTTAAAAATGTACCTGGTTCCAATCATTAACAAAAATCTTCGTAATTCCTGCTGAAATACTATAATTAATGCAATAACACCAACGCCAATAAACTGACCTAAAATTGTGCTTAATAAATTCATATTTAGTGCCTTAACTATAAGCCAAAGTAAGTAGACTGAAAAAATCCCAACAAATATATTTATAGCAACAGTTCCGCGGATAATCATATATATCTGGTACATCAAAAAGGCGACCAGGAAAATATCAATCAGGTCTAAAAACCGAATTGAAATAAATAGTAAAGAATCAAGCATAAATTCTATAATAATTTTACCAAATGTAAAAATACAATTTTATTACTTACCGCATGTCAAAAGATAATATAAGTAAGATATATTAACAATTTAATAATTCTATCTATAATAAATTCTGAAGTATCAAAATTTTTTAAAACCAACATCCTCTTTCCTGATAAATTTCTACAAATTTTTGAACAGAGCGATTGTATGTTCTTTCAACATCATCAGGGAAAAAACATGCAGGAAGCTCACCAAGCCGTTTATGATATATAATACATTCGCAACATATTCCTTTCCTTGAGCATGGCTCATAAGTGCAATTGCATATAGCCCTGTTCTTGTTAAGATTACATTCTTTCATGATTGTTAGTGTTTAAGATGTATAAATCATATTAACAATTTTAATAGTTTCGTTAGCTTCTTTAACATCATGTACCCTTAAAATGTTTGCACCATTCAATAAAGCAAGTGTATGTAATACAGTTGTTCCATTTAATGCTTCCTGTGAACTTATGTTAAATAGTTTGTATATAAACGATTTTCTTGAAATACCAACCAGCAATGGTAACTTGAAAATCTTAAAATTATCTAAATGTTTCAAGAGTTGATAATTATGCTCAATTTTTTTCCCAAAACCTAAACCAGGATCAATAATAATATCATTAACACCTAAATCTCTCAGTTTTCTTACTTTCCTTGTAAAATATCGGACTATATCCTGAACAACATTTTTATAATAGGGATCATTTTGCATGATTAAAGGATTTCCTTGCATATGCATTATGATATAAGGTACTTGCAAATCAGCTATAGTTTTAAACATTTTTTTATCCAAGTTTCCAGCCGATATATCATTTATAATGTCAACACCAAACTCATTAACAACCATTTTAGCAATTTCAGAACTATATGTATCAATTGAAATAATTATCTCTTTGAATTCCTTTTTTATTTTCAACAAGGCAGGTTTTAATCGCTTTATCTCTTCTTTTGGTGAAATTCCTTTAGCTCCTGGCCGTGAAGATAATGCGCCTATATCAATTATATCAGCACCTTCTTCTATCATTTTTTCTACTTGTTGAATTATTTTTAACTCATTTTCATATTTCCCCCCATCATAGAATGAATCAGGTGTGATATTTAATATACCCATTATTATAGGTTTACTTAAATCTAATAATTTACCATTGCAGTTAATAGTAAAATCATTTTCTAAAATTGTATTTTTGTACTCCATAATTTGTAATTGATATTGACTTTTTACAAAAATAAAAAATCAATGAAATATAAATAGGTAAATTTCAATATCTTAGATATAAAATTTTAAAATACATTAAATGAAATTCATAGTTATTGAAGGACTTGATGGAGCTGGAAAATCCACACAAATAAAATTACTTCAAGATTTTTTTAAAGATAAAGGATATAAGTTTAAATACTTGCATTTTCCAAGAACTGATTCTCCTGTTTTTGGTGAACTGGTTGCTAGATTTTTGCGTGGTGAACTAGGTGACATTAATAGTGTTAATCCATATTTAGTTGCATTAATTTATGCAGGGGATCAGGAAAACGCAAAAATTAAAATTACCAATTGGCTTAATAAAAAGAATTTTGTGCTGGTTGACAGGTATGTTTATTCTAATATCGCTTTTCAATGTGCAAAAATATCAAGTAAAACAGAAAAGCACAAATTGAGCACATGGATTAAATCGCTTGAATATCAATATTATAATATACCACAACCTGATATCTCAATTTTTCTTGATGTTCCATTTTCATTTATAGAATCAAAACTAAATGTTAAAAGAAATGGTTCGGACCGTGATTATTTGAGTGGTAAAATTGATATCCATGAAGAGAATATAGATTTTCAAAATCAAGTGAGAAATGAATATTTATGGCTTTTAAATAATGAAAATAATTTTTATAATATAGATTGTAGTGATAACGATAACAATATTCTACCACCAACAGATATATTTAAGAAAATTGTTGATGTATTAACAATAAATAACATTATTCAAAAATAATTAACAAATCGTTAAAGTAACATTCCTCTTATTTGTCTTTTTTTTAAACTAAAAGCCCTAAAAAACAACATGATGAAATTATTAAGATTTTTTAGCAGGATAATAGTAGGACTTGTATTTATTTTTTCCGGATTTGTAAAAGCAGTTGATCCTTATGGATCAGCTTATAAATTTGAAGATTATTTTACTGCATTTGGCATGGAATGGCTGCATTTCTTTTGTTTGCCACTTTCTTTTATTCTAAGTGGCGCTGAATTTTTAATTGGTATTTCTATGTTTTTCGCAATTAGGATAAGAATTGGTTCGTGGGCATCAACACTTTTTATGGTTTTTTTCGCAATACTTACTTTGTTCCTTGCTATATATGATCCTGTTACTGATTGTGGTTGTTTCGGAGATGCATTTATTTTAACAAACTGGGAAACTTTTTTCAAAAACCTGATTTTTGTTGTTCCCACTATTTTTGTTTTCATTTCATTAAAAAAATTTCATGTTCTGCTAAACCAAAGGCTCGAATGGTTAATAATTGCTTTTTTTGGTTTATTTATCTTAACCATTTCCATTAATGGATATATTCATTTGCCGTTATTTGATTTCAGGCCTTATAATACAGGTGTTTATATTCCTGATGGTATGGAAATACCCGAAGGGGTACCTCAAGATGAATATGAAAGCATATTAATATATGAAAAAGACGGGGTACAAAAGGAATTTACAACAGATAATTACCCGTGGGAAGATTCAACATGGGTTTTTATAGATGCGAAACATATTTTAATTAATAAGGGATATGAACCACCAATTCATGATTTTTCCATTGAAACACAAGAAGGTGATGATATAACCGATATAGTTTTATATGATGATAATTTTACTTTTTTATTTATTGCTTATGATTTAACTAAATCAAAAAAAATAAACATTGAAAAGATTAATAAAATTGCTTTATATGCAATTAATAATGGTTATAGCTTTATTGGGTTAACCTCTTCACTTTATGAAGAAATTGTAACATTTTCATCGAATAACAATATTACAGACTTTGAGTTTTGTAACACTGATGAAATAACCCTGAAAACCATTATTCGCTCCAATCCAGGCTTAGTTTTACTCAAAGATGGCATTGTTATAGAGAAATGGCATTATAACGATATACCTGATATTGAAGAATTTGGAAACAATTTATTATCATATAAGCTAACCTCTTCAGCAAATGAATCACATAAACTTAAATTATTTAATATTTTATGGTTGAGTTTAGTATTAATTGTCCTGTTCATAATACTTATTAAGCATACTAAAAGAAAAGAAAAGAAAAGAAAACAAATCAAGCTAATCTGAATTATAAAGTGCTTATATAATTCAGGTTAAGGAAATAAAAATAGAATAAATAATTGGTGAAGAGAAACATTAACGCCAACTCGCGATAGTCCACGACATTAAAAGAGTCATAACTATCCTGTAACCTGCATGAACTGTAAAAAATTTCATGTTTGTACCACTAATCATGTAGTCAGACAACATGTTCAATGCAATAATACCGACAGAAATTGTT
>DAOVJU010000394.1 GCA_030632095.1 Chlorobiota bacterium | reverse complement strand
GAACGTATTGAGGTGATTCGTGGAGCAGGTTCCTCATTATACGGAGCAAATGCTTTCCAGGGAATTGTTAATATTATCACAAAAAATCCTGAAGACCAAAAAGGTTTCTTTGCAAAAGTTGCCTATGGCAATTTGAATCAAACCAATACAAATTTAAGATTTGGAGGAGGAAGTGGCAAATTATCTTATAAAGCTACTTTTGGTTATGATAATATTGATAAACCTGAAGAACACTGGAAAGGTTTAACTCAGGATTCAACAGATATACTGACTGATCTCGGATATCTTGAGGGAGACATAAATGCTTATAAAGTTTTGTATGGAAATATTGCAATGAATTATAATATTAAAGAAAATTCAAGTATTAGCCTCAGCGGCGGATTTTCAGATAACAACTCTGATTCATACTACATTTTCCCAGGCAAAATAATATATAATGATTACTTTTTTCAGACTGATTACAGGGATGAGAAAAACACATTCAGATTTTATTTTAACGGACAACAAACTGATGACGGATATGTACTTAACAGGTTTATGAGAAAAACTCCTGCAAGTCCTGTTGATCCAACAGATATGACTGACCCTGCTGCTTATTTATCTGCAATGGGCAGAGATCAATATACTAATTTCGATGGAGTTGTCTTTATAAATCAAATGCTTGATTTTGAATATCAGAGAGCTTTGGAATTTGGTGATAAAATGTCAGCAATTGTTGGCGCTTCGTTTCGTAAGAATCTTGTTGAAGCAAATATGTTTTCAATTGACGCAAAAATGACAAAAAAAGATGAAAACCTTATTGCAGCATTTGGACAATTCGAATATAAACCAAATGAAAAACTAAATTTAATACTCGGCGGGCGTTTTGACCATCATTCTACTGTTGGCCCAAATTTTAATCCACGGTTTGCTGCAATTTATAAGCTCGACAATAAACAAACATTACGATTTGGTGCCGGTACAGCTACAAGAAACCCTCACATGAACGACATGTACCTGAATACACACATGAAAGTTCTTAATCTGCAAACTGCAACTGGTGGTTTAAGTCCGGTTTTTAACTTAACAGGCGGTAGTGATTATGTTAATTTCCATGTTGTTACAACTAGTACACCTGAAGCAGAAAAATTAACTTCTTTTGAAATTGGATATATTAATAATGTTAGCAATAAACTACAAATCAAATTAGACCTTTTCTATAATCAAATGACAAACCCAATCACATTTAGTGTTCCTGTTACTATTGAAGCAGTTGAAAATATTGAAAATTTATATGCTATAAATCCGGGATTTGCAACTGATTTATCAGCTTTAGCACCATTAAATAATGGTGTTGATCCATCGATTCCTAATCAACTTTCATCAACAGAAATGGGTGATAAAATTACTGAGATAAGTAATATTATTACTATCCTTCAAGGAATGGGAGATCCTTATGGAAATGTTTCTGATCTTCAAACTCTGGTTGGAGGATTACAACAATTACAAGCACTTTATGGTATCCCATTAACTAAAGAATTTGGTCCCGAAAACTTAGATGAAACATATAAATATTATGGCGGTGAATTAAGCTTTGTTTTTGTCCCAATGAAAAATATCACTATAGCAGGCAGTTATGCATATTTAAAGTTTTCCGATTCTTTTAATGACGTTGAATTAGACGATCCCTATGGGCAATATACTGAAACACAAATATTATCAACAATACAAAACCCTGAACATAAATTTAATCTTGGTGTTAAATATAAATTGAAGTATTTTTATGCAGGACTTATGTTTAATTTTATGAGCGAAACTTTACATCCGAACGATAATAATAAAGATGGAACTTATGATGTTGATGATATTGATGCTCAATATGGTAATAGCGGAATTTATACTATTGACCCGCGTATGAACTTAACTGTAAACTTAGGATATAAAATCGGCATGGCTGATATTTTTGTAACAGGCTATAATTTAATTCAAAACGAGTATCAACAAATTCCACGAGGGTATGCAACAACACAGGGCGATTTTCTGAACACAAGATTTATTGGTGGTATTAAAGTTAGTTTTTAACATTTGTATTTGTAATTAACTATTATAGATTTTTTATTTATGACAGAGGATTTACAGGATTAACATGATTTATTGGCATTTTTCATATACATCGTTGCTAGTAGCTTGCAGCTACAAACTTTTCTGAATAATATAATGAATTACTAAAATAATTATTATAAAAGCAGATCATCAATTATTTGCTTGAACATTTCTTTTGTTTCTTCTGGAGTTCTGGCTATTCCGTTACTCATTTGTGGTTTACCTTCCATTGGCACCCATAAAAATGCCGGTATTGAACTTATTCCAAAAGCACCCGCTAGTTCTCTTTCTACCTGAGTGTCAATTTTATAAACTATTATTTTGCCTGCATACTCCTGTGCCAGTTCTTCTAAAACAGGAGCTGCTTTTTTACATGGTTGACACCAGTCTGCGTAAAAATCTATGATACAAGGTTTGTCACCTTCAAAAACCCATTTGTCGGGGTTTTTTTCATAATTCATAACTTTTTCAAGAAATTCTGCTTTTGTCAGATGAATTACCTGACCGGCATCAGTGCTAACTTCTGTAAGCTTATTTTCTGTTTCAGGTTGATCTGTATTGTTTATTTCGTTATTTCCGGCTTCACAACCAAATAATGGAAGAAAAGCAATCGCTATGGCTAATAAAAATGTTTGTTTCATAATAATTTGATTATATCATTAAATATTGTCATACTACTTTATTTACTTCTGCATATCAAATACTATGCCTATTATATATTTATATAGATTTATACATACGTGGATGTCATTTTGTTTCATTTTTAATGAAAAAATGTCAGTTAATGTCAATTTTATTCAATTTCACTTATCATTTACCTAATATTTAATCAACTCCAGGTTAACTTATAAGCAATTTTATTAATTTCGGGACAACTTATGCATAGAGTTTTTATTTTTCTGTATACAGGCTTTTTCTTCATAATGCAAAATGCTGTTGGCCAGCTTGTAATTAATGAAGTATGCTCCAGCAATAGAAATAACCTGGCCGATTATGAAGGAGA
The DNA here is from genome assembly GCA_030632095.1 of Chlorobiota bacterium. Taxonomy (GTDB): domain Bacteria; phylum Bacteroidota; class Bacteroidia; order Bacteroidales; family B39-G9; genus JAADFW01. Next base: position 1,097 of record DAOVJU010000394.1, on the reverse strand, counting down.
TTATCCTGATTGGATTGAACTACTCAATACAAGTAATTCGTCACTGCAATTAAGTAATTATTATATCTCTGATAATGAGGATAATCTTAGCAAATTTGCATTCCCAAATGCCCAAATAGCTGCTAATTCTTATCTTATAATTTTTGCATCAGGAAAGGATGTAATGGCTAACAGGATACATACAAATTTTAAAATCAGTTCTGAGGGTGAAAAATTGCTTCTTTCAAACCACAATGAAACTGTTATCAGTTCAGTAAATGTTCCTGAATTATGTACAGATCATTCTTTTGGAAGATCGCCTAATGCTGGCCCTTCCTGGTATTATTATATTGACCCTACGCCAGGAATAGCCAATGAACCAGGAATATATTACGGTTATTGCCCTGAACCTGTTTTAACGCTTTCTTCCGGATTTTATAACTCGGGTAAAAAGGTAAATTTAATAACTACATTTTCCGATATAAATGTTTACTATACCACGGATGGATCAGAACCTGATAAAAACTCAACAATACTTGATTCTGATATACAAATTGACACAACTACCGTAATTAGGGCAAGAGCTATTAGCGACACTCTTATAAGTTTAGGTTTGATCTCACATACTTATTTTATTGATGAAAACAAAAGTTTACCGGTAGTTTCATTAATTACTGATCCGTATAATCTTTGGGACTGGGAAAATGGTATTTACGTTATGGGGCCTGATGCTGATTCAGTGTTTCCATATTACGGGGCCAATTTTTGGAGAGATACTCGAATTCCTGTTCACATTGAATATTATACTGAAGCTATGGAATTAGGATTTAAGGAAGATTTTGGTATGCAAATGCATGGGGGAAGGGCTACCCGCACAAAGCCAATGAAAGCTTTAAGAATCATAGCAGATGAAGATTTTGGCATAGCTGAATTATCTTATAATTTATTTAAAGATAAGGAAGTAAATACATTCATGCGTTTTGTGTTAAGAAATTCGGGAAGCGATTTTAACAAAGCTCATTTCAGGGATGGAATAATTCATAAAATACTTATTAAAAATAATTTTAATCTTGATGTTTTAGCTTATAAACCAGTTGTGGTATACATTAATGGTCAAT
>DAOVJU010000545.1 GCA_030632095.1 Chlorobiota bacterium | reverse complement strand
TCCTCGCTATTCATCACATCGTAAGGCAAACATGCCAAATTTTCAACAATATTCTTTGGTGGACGCAGTCCTTTGAATGGTTTTATTATTGCCATATTAATATTAGTTTAAAAGTTTAAAGTTTTCAACCTTCGCTATAGCTACGGTTGATAAAAAAGTTTAAAGTTTGTCTTGTGTTTTGTATTATGTGTCTATTAATCTAATTGACCTTATAAGTAGTATCTCCCTTCTCCAGGAAATTAACAATCTGATTTGCTGCTGCTACACCGGCATTTATATTCGCCTCTGCTGTTTGAGCTCCCATTTTTTTTGGGGTAAAGAAATATCTTCCTTCAAATTTTTCAACAATTGTGTCCTTACAATCTGGTGCTATGTCTGAAAGATACTTGAAATCTGGCCTTGCTTCCATTAATTTGACTAATCCGTCTTCATCTATTACCTCTTTTCTTGCAGTGTTAACTAAAGTTCCACCTTTAGGCATCATGCTCAATAAATTGTAATTGATGGATTTCCTGGTTTTTTCATTAGCAGGAATATGTAATGAAACATATTGACAGGTGCTGTATAATTCTTCTGCACTTTCAACAACTGTTACACCATCTTTTTCAATATCTTCTTTATTTATAAAAGGGTCAAAAGCATATATTTTCATGCCAAATCCTTTTGCTATTTCAGCTACTAATTTTCCCACATTCCCGTAAGCATGAATTCCCAATGTTTTACCTTTTAATTCTGTACCAGGTTTACCATTATAACCACCACGTGCTGACAGTACCATCATGCCGAGAGCTAATTCTGCAACAGCATTTGAATTTTGTCCTGGTGTGTTCATGGCTACAACATTATTTGCAGTTGCAGCATCAAGGTCAATATTATCATATCCTGCACCTGCCCTTACAACTATTTTAAGATTTTTTGCTGCATCGAGCACTTCTTTTGTTGCTTTATCACTTCTAATGATCATCGCATCAATATCTTCAACTGCTTTTAACAGATCTGATTTTTCCGTATATTTTTCTAATAAAACCAATTCATAACCAGCATTATCAAAAACTTCTTTTATACTATTTACTGCTGCCGGTGCAAAAGGCTTTTCTGTTGCTATGAGTACTTTGGCCATTTTCTTACTTTTTAAAATTATTAATTATAATAAGCTTTATTCCTTGTATTTTGAATAATGTTACAAATTCTATGTTATAGGTTTCATAATTTAATAACTTGAAACCTGGAACCTGAAATCAGAAACTAATTCTTGCTTTCGAATTCTTTCATTACAGCTATAAGTGCTTTAACGCTTTCTTTTGGTAATGCATTATACGTTGAAGCTCTGAAACCACCAACCGAACGATGTCCTTTTAAACCAACCATTCCCTTTGAAGATACAAAATCAAGAAAATCTTTATCCAGTTCTTTATATTCATCATTCATAACAAAGGTAATATTCATTAATGAGCGATCTTCCGCATTTACTACCGTTCCTTTAAACAATTTATTCCTATCCATTTCATCATACAAGATACCGGCCTTTTCAATATTTATTTTATGCATTGCTTCAATGCCACCATTGTTTTTCAGCCATTTTAAAGTTTGTAATGCGGCATAAACCGGAACACATGGAGGAGTATTGAACATTGATTCTTTGTCGATATGAGTACGATAATCTAACATTGCAGGAATCACTCTGTCAACTTTTCCTAATGCATCTTCTTTTACTATTACAAATGTAACTCCTGCCGGGGCCAGGTTCTTTTGGGCACCACCATAAATCACTGTATATTTTGAAATATCAATTGGGCGGCTAAAAATATCAGAAGACATATCTGCCACCAATGGAATATTAATATCCATATCTTCTTTTATTTCTGTTCCATAAATAGTGTTGTTTGTTGTAATATGGAAATAGTCAGCATCTGTAGGTATTTCATAATCCTTAGGTATGTAGTTAAATGTAGCTTCTTTTGAAGAAGCAACTTCAACCATTTCTCCAAAATTTTTCGCTTCTTTTAATGCTTTTGATGCCCATGCACCTGTATTAAGATAAGCCGATTTTTTCTTCATTAAATTATATGGGACCATAGCAAATTGTGTACTTGCCCCACCTCCTAAAAACAACACATGATAACCAGACGGAATTTGAAGTAATTCTTTAAAAAGATTTTGAGCATCATCCATAACTGCAACAAATTCTTTACTACGGTGCGAAATTTCCATTAATGATAATCCGGTACCGGCAAAATCGTGTAAAGCTTTTGCAGTTTCTTCAATAGTAAATCGCGGTAAAATTGAAGGGCCGGCATAAAAATTATGTTTTTTCATCTGATCAGGGTTTTATATGATTACTAATAATTAGAATTCTTGAAATCTTTTGCGAAATTAAAAATTTTTAGGAATATTATAAATGATATTTAGCATGTTGGGCAAATAAAATATAATTCGATTTTCTAAATATATCGTAAATTATTGAAAGGAATTTTTGTTTTCAATATTTAACTCAATACCAATTACATAACTTGAATTATTATTCACTAACACTCATGAAAAAGTATTATTGGCTTTTACGTATCATATAAATCTCCACGAGTTTTATTTTGTCAATTTTATGGTTTGCATTAACCGGAAACTTATCAATTGCAATAATATCGCCCGGTATCATATATCCTGGTATTTTATCTTTAATT
>DAOVJU010000064.1 GCA_030632095.1 Chlorobiota bacterium | reverse complement strand
GAAAACACAGGTGAATAAGCTTGTTGACGGTCATATTGAAATTCAGAAAAAAAGAAGTGGCGATGTTTTGTCAATATACCTTGAGATTGACAGGAATAACTGGTTTTTCTTTAATTATAAAAGAGGGCTAATGCAAGCATACTCATCAAATTCAGCTTTCAATGAAATATTGCGTGGTATTAAAGCTTCGAAACGTAAATTGGATGTTCCAAGAGGAGAAGCACAATACATGTTCTTTATGTCAAATGTAACGCGAAAAAATCAATTTATAAGGCAGTTTGAAGAAGAGTGATGCATAATTCGTAATGCGTGAAACTAGAAACTAGAAACTAGAAACTAGAAACTTTCAATTAATAGCTATTCTATAAGAAAACTTAACTAAAAACACATTATACGGGTGAATGTCAAACATGCCTCCTAAATCATCATTGTATGAAAATGTACCAATTTCTTCTGAACCGGAACGGTTTTGTGTCCATACAAGATAAAGAAGTGAACCCGGGCGATATTCCCAACGAACAACGAAATTCGAACGGAATTCACGGAAATTGAAATCCTCATAATTTGTAAATGTGTTGTCATATGTAAACCGATCGGTAAAGTTTTCAGCCTTCGGGTCGTTTATGTATTTGGGCTTTGAATAATTCACTGCGCTTATAAAAGGAGATCCATAATACTGTATTGTTAAATTAGGAGAGACCACATAATCAATACGAATGGTTAAATCGGTTCTAATCTGGTTTATTTTTGCAAAATAATAACGGTCTTCATTATTAACTTCTTCAGTACTTATATATTGCAATTCGTTTTTATATACAAAATAGTCTGGTAAAAACGATATTCGTATCGCATCAGTAGGACGGAAATAGATATCAATGCCAACGCTTGTATATTTTGAAGAATTATCAAAACCAAAACCCTGGTTGAAATTGCCCCAACCGTAAACCTTTTTTCGGTTATCAGTACCAAAGTTTAACCAGTAATTGGTTTGTCCCTGAGTTTTTATTGACGGGCCGCCGCGCAACATGCTATTCGATAAACCTCTTCCATCAATATTTACACCTGCTCCAAATCTCCAGTGATTTACAAACTCCATCCAGGTATTTACATTTCCTCCTTTAAAGTTATTATTCATTCCAAAATCAAAGCCAGACCACTGGTTAAAATTCAGTTGCATAGTTCTGAAAATACTGAAAGGATCAGTCCAACGATAACTTGCCCAAAAAACCTGGAAATTGGCATCCGAATGATGCAAAAAACCAACATCGTTCAATTCAAACTCCGGTGATCGCCATGTCCACCAAAAAACAAACCTTAGTTTACTACTTCCTTGTTTGCCAAACTGTAGAGTTCCGGCATGGCCAGTTAATGAAGTTCGTGTTGTGTCATAATTAACATAATCATTATCAGGGCGTTGAAAGTATCTCCGTGAAGATTCCTGCTGGCCATGAATTGCTTCAACATCGCCTTTTATATGACTCATTGCATAATTAAACATGAAATAGTATTTTCGGTCTTTCCAGTATTGGGCAAAATCAAGTCCTCCTGTATTAGCACTCGTGTTAAGAAAATTTAAATGATCATCCTCTAAGTTTCTATTAGTGGATGTGACCATTCCACCTAATATGGTATTATTGTTATTCATATCTTTTTTTACCCGGCCAACAAAATAATTAGTCCATGGTTCCACAATTTCTTTACTCCGAATACCATAACTATCTATTTTAGCCATTTCTTTAGTTGTTACACTATTTATTACACCAACTGAAAGACCTTTTTTTGTTTTTCCGGTTATTTTTATTGCTCCAAGAATATGGGTGCTTCCCGGAACATCAGCATATTCTGCAGTATCATTTAAATCAGGATAATAATGAGGTGAACGGCCAATTCTCCTTGAGTAAAATAAATTATCACGGGCAAATGAATTGCCACCGTAGGAAATTTGGTAATCGGTAATATTTCTTCCTTCAATAAAAAATGGCCGTTTCTCCTGGAAATATGTTTCAAAAGCTGTAAGATTTACTTCCGAAGGATCTGCTTCAACTTGTCCAAAATCAGGATTAATTGTAAAATCCAGCGTAAAATCATTGGTAATTCCAATTTTACCGTCTAATCCGGCGCTTATACCTAAATCAAACCCATGTGAAAACGGATCAAATTCATCCTCTTCATATTTTTCTATTTTTGTTAGTGCATAAGGTGAAAACTCAATTTGTTTTTTTGGCTTTATACCTTTTATTCCATGTAATTCACCAAAATGATGCACCCATCCGGCAACATCCTGCGGAATATATTGCCAGTTTGATCGTTCTTCCTCTCTGTAAACTCTTCTTGTAAACTGAATTCCCCAAACTTGCTCTTCAGCATTGCTAAAACGTAATTGTGTAAATGGTATTTTAATTTCTACAATCCATCCCTTATTATCCAGGCTGGTTTTCAAATACCATATCGGATCCCATGAACCATCCCAATTATCACCATCGTCTGTTATAGCTTCATCTCCTTTAACCCCGGAAACAGAAGCAGTAAAAGAAAATGCAGTTTGTTTATCAAAATAGCTGTCAATATTAATTTTTATCCAGTCACCATCAAAACCGTCACGTCGCGACATTCGCTTAACAATTTTATCAGGCTCCTTATCATAAGCTCTTACAGCAATGTATAAATTATTGTCATCATAAAGTATTTTAAATGATGTTTCCTGTGATGGATCGTCACCATCGTTAGGCGATCGTTGTGTAAAATTACCTGACCATTCAACAAATTCCCATGCTTTTTCATTTATTAACCCATCTATCACAGGTGTTTCACCATTAACTCTTTTTGTTTGATAAACTCTTTTTTCTTTATCCGGTTCATTAGAAAAGGAGGTAAATGTAAATATCAAGAGTAAAGATATTATACATATTTTTTTGATATTCATGGTTATAAGTGTTTAAATAAAATATTACCGAATTGCTATTATTAAGGTTACCAGTAATTAATAGAAAAGTTACAAAGCATTTGAAAGAAAAGTTAGATTTCATGACTATTGTTTATATTAAAAGAATATAAATAATTCATAAACATCAGATTACCAATACTATATACAATGTCCTTTTAGTCTTTGTTTTCCAAAATTCATTTATTTAATTAGAATTAATATATAAAGAGTGTTTGAATTTGAACGTTCAGAAATGTTTCATATTGACCCATAAGTTCAGACATACTGGACTTCAGTAAAAAAATACTATTTTTGTGCGCAATTTTGAATACTATCAATAAAACAATTAGAAATGTCTCATATAAAACCTACATTAATAATACTGGCAGCAGGAATTGGAAGCCGTTATGGTGGCTTAAAACAGGTAGATAAAATAGGACCATCCGGTGAAACCATTATTGATTATTCTGTATTCGATGCTGCAAGAGCTGGTTTTGGTAAAGTTGTATTTGTAATAAGAAAAGATATTGAAGAAGAGTTTAAGGAGGTTTTTGAAAATAGATTTGATAATGCAATTGAAGTAGATTATGTTTTCCAGGAGCTGGATAATCTTCCTGAAGGTTTTACAGTTCCGGAAGAGAGAGTTAAACCATGGGGAACTTGTCATGCTGTATTAATGGCCATTAATAAAGTAAAAGAACCATTTGCTGTTATAAATGCCGATGATTTTTATGGTGCCGAAGCATTCAAAACCATTGCAGAGTTTTTAACAGATACCAACATTACTGATTCTGAATTTAGCATGATTGGCTATCATTTAAATAAGACTTTATCAGAGTACGGATATGTTTCCAGGGGTGTTTGCCAGACGAATTCTAAAGGATATTTAGTTGATGTTGTTGAACGGGAAAAGATAGCAATTCAAAATGAGAAAATAACTTATGAAAAAGATGATGAATTTATTGAATTAACTGGGAATGAAACTGTTTCTATGAATTTCTGGGGATTTCAGCCTTCATACTTTAAGTATGTAAAAGATCAGTTTACTAAATTCTTAAAAGATAATATTAACAAGCCTAAATCAGAATTCTATATTCCTTATTCAGTAAATAAGTTAATAAAGGAAAATAAAATAAAACTCAAAGTGCTCGAGTCAGATGCTAAATGGTTTGGTGTAACTTATAAAGAAGATAAACCTGTTGTTATTCAGAAAATCCAGGAATTAGTTGGTCAGGGAGTTTATCCTGAAAAACTATGGAGTTAAGCTCAAAGACCTGACACATAAAACCCAAAACTGTTTGAACCAATACCAGAATTTCAATGTCAAATGTCAGATGTATGATGTCAAAAGTCAAATGTTTGCAACCAGCAAACCCTAAACTCAAAAACTTTGAACTTTAAACTTTAAACTTTAAACTTTAAACTTTGAACCATGAACTAAAGATGTATTCCGGCCCCTGGCCCCAATTGCCATCCTAAAAGTAACCAAATTATAAGCAAAATGATCCAGCCAATAAAAAACACAACAGAGTAGGGAAGCATTGTAGCTACCAGGGTTCCAATCCCTGATTTTTTATCGTATTTTTCAAAGAAAACAATAATCAAAGCAAAAAAGCTCATCATGGGTGAAATAATATTGGTAACACTATCACCAATTCTATAAACCACTTGCGTTAATTCAGGAGTGTATCCTAAAAACATAAACATTGGAACAAAAATTGGAGCAAGCAATGCCCATTTTGCAGATGCACTTCCCATAACCAGGTTAATTGTACCTGAAAATATTACAAATAAAATAACTAAAGGAATTAGCCCGATATTCAGGCTGCCAATAAAGCTTGCACCATTAATGGCTAATATTATTCCCAGGTTGCTCCAGTTAAAATACTGAACAAACTGAGCTGCAAAGAATACGAGAACAAGATAACTGGCCATGGTTTTCATCGATTCAGCCATGCCTTTCATTACATCGCTGTCGTTTTTGTATTTTTTAGTCGTAATTCCATATATTAGCCCCATAAGTCCGGCAACTAAGAATAATACTGCAACAACACCCTTAAGTACAGGGGATTTTAAGAATGATCCATCTGTGCCACGAAGAACTCCATTTTCAGGGATAAGTCCAATCAATAATAGTATAATAAACACTAAAAATGCAAATAGAGCCCTTTTTAATCCTTTCTTTTCAATTTTATTTAATCTTCTAACCTCTTCATATTCAGTATCTCCAGTATATTTTCCTAATCTTGGGATAACAATTTTTTCAGTTACCCATGTTCCTAAAATGGCAATTAGAATTGTAGAAGCAACCATGAAAAAATAATTGGCAGTAGGGTTAACATGATAACTTGCATCAACTAAATGAGCTGCTTCTTCTGATAATCCGGCTAAAAGCGGATCAATAGTACCTAATACTAAATTAGCGGAGTAACCACCCGAAACACCAGCAAAAGCTGCAGCCATTCCTGCAATTGGATGCCTTCCGATAGCCAAAAAAATAGTTCCTGCCAATGGAACAAGAACAACATAACCAACACTGGAAGCTAAATTTGACATAATTCCGGCGAATACAATAACAAATGTTAACCATTTTTCCGGGGAATAAAGCACAAAACTGCGAATAGTGACTGATATTAATCCGGAGTTTTCAGCCAATCCAATACCTAACATTGCTACCAATACAATTCCAAGAGGGGCAAAATCGGTGAAATTTTTAACCATTTTGATTAGTATCATATGCAATCCATCACGAGAAAGCAAATTAATTGCTTTATAAACTTCCCCGGTTGTAGGATGAACAGCAGAAGAATCAAACGCGGCGAAAATTGCCGATAAAATAAGAACAATTATTGCAAATGAGCCAAACAAGGTAGCCGGATGGGGTAATGCATTTCCTACTTTTTCAACTGAATTTAAGAATATTGAGACGGGATTTCTTTTCATTAAAACTTGTTTAGGTTGCTATTTAGTAAAATAGTTTTCAGGAAGGCTAAAATAATAATCCTTAATTAATATTATGCCAGTTATAAGAATTTTAACTATATAACCTGGATTTTTGTGTTTTATTCAATAGGAAATGTACAAATCCAGGTGATATCCATTGAACTATGCGCAACATTTTTCCTGTAATAGTAAGTGTTTTTCTGAACTGTTTACGATATATGGAGCGGATGATTGCCTTTGCAACATAAACCTGAGTATGATGCTTACCACCTTTTACAGGAATTGGAGTTCCATTTTTGCCAATAATAAGCTTCTCAGAATCATTCTCAGTTAGTCCAACCTCAATTATAGCAATATGAATCCCGGTATCAGACAATTCTATTTTCAAGGATTGAGCAAGCCCTTTCAAAGCCATTTTTGAAGCGCAATATATGGATGCATTTGGCAGGCCTCTTATTCCGGCAAGGCTTGAAATAAAAACAATACTTCCTTTAGATTCTTTTATATATGGAAGAGCCGCTTTTGAACAATATGAAGCACTTAAAAAATTTGAAGCTGTAACCTTTTCAATTACTTCGTAAACTATTTCATCAAATCTGCCTCTCATTGGCAAGCCGGCATTGTTTATTAGATAATCAAGCCTCCCGAATGAATTAACAATATTTTTTATAAGTAAAATACAAAATGCATGATCAGTAACATCACCACTTATTGCTAGAACATTGTATCCTTCTTTAGAGAATTGTTCTTGTGTTAATTTTAATGTTTCCTGATTTCTACCATTGATTACTACTCTTGCTCCAAGTTTTAAAAATTCATGAGCTGTAGTTTTTCCTATTCCTTTGCTGGATCCAGTTATAAGAACTACCTTATCTTTGAATTCCTTCCTTTTCATGATTTAATTCTGTTTTATGATATTCGATTCTTTAAACCAATTAAGAGCATCTGTTATAGCATATTCTATAGGAGTTTGAGGTAGATTAAGTTCCTCAATTGCTTTTTTTGATGAAAAATAATGCTCGTCACAGGATATCTTTGCCATTGTGTAACTTATTGAAGGTTTTTCCTTTAGTATTCTACTAATAACTGATTGAGAAAAACCGATCATTTTGACAATACAATCAGGTAATTTGTAACGTGGAGGTTTTGTATTTGTTTGGTTTGCTATTTTTAAAAAGATTTCCTTAAAAGACAAGTTTTCATTTCCCATAATATAACATTCACCTATTCTGCCCTTGGTTATCGCATTAATAATACCAATAGCTACATCTTTTACATGAATAAAATTTCTTCCTCCATTTGTGTAGCCAGGTATTTTATTATTATATAGGGCAAGTATCATATCATTTGAACTTTTGTTATTTGTACTATAACTTCCAAACATAAAAGTTGGATTTACAATAATTGCCGGGAAGTTATTCTTTTGTACTTCATTTAAAATTAAATCCTGAGCTTTCTTTTTAGAATTCCAATAATCAAGCTTGTATTTGTTACCGTTGTATGATATAGTTTCATTTCCGGGATTATTCTTTGTTCCAAATCCAAATGAACTTGCAGAACCAATATGTATAAATTTTTCTATCCCTGCTTTTTTTGCAGCAATAATCAAGTTCTTTGTTCCGGTATAATTTACATTCCAGACAAGTGATGATCTTTTAGGCCAAATATCAGTAATTGCTGCAGTATGTATAACTATATTGCAATCATTTAAAGCATTTTGAACATCGTCTAAATTTTGAATATCGCCATAGATTATTTCAACATCAAGATGATCAAGGATATTGGTATCTTTTCCATTTTCAACAAAACCTTTTATTTTATATTCAGTATTTAATAATTCTTTAATGATATTGAATCCTAAAAATCCTGTAGCTCCTGTTAGAAGAATAGTTTTATATTTCATTTAAGTTGATTTAGCAGGTTAAAATTCTATATAATAATTTCTAAATTTAGGGAATTTATTAATAATTAACTCATGTATTTTACTAATTCAATATGATCATTTTCTGTAAGTTTCTGTACTAATCCATTCACTCCATTTTTATTCATCAGTTCAGATATTTCTTTATGTTTATCTTCTCTAATATTAATATCATTGAGTCGGATAGGACTTTCAATAGATTTGAAGAAATTTTCTAAATCTTTTATTGTTTGATTTATGCTTGTTGTTTCAAATAAACATTTTCCAAGTTTTTTAATTCTTTCCGGAATTCTTTCTTTGTGTAATTTCAGCCATGCCGGATATGCAATTGATAAACTTGCACCGTGTGGAGTATCGTATAAGTAAGATAGGGTATGTCCGATATCATGGACCCCCCAGTCACCTGAATATTTTCTTCCCAGGCTGGTAGTCCCATTTAAGGCGCAGGTTGCTGCCAGCATTATTTTTGCACGGTATTCGTAATTTGCAGGTTCAACCAAAACCTTTGGAGAAAGTTCAATAGCTTCTTTTATGATTGAAGCAATAAACCGGTCGGCTAAGGTTGAATCTCCATCAGCAAACCACGCTTCCAATGCATGAGCTATAAGGTCAACTATTCCATATGCAGTGTAATTTTTTGGAACAGAATAAGTGAATTCCGGGTCTAAAAACGAATGTTTTGGATAACTTAAAGGATTAACAAATCCAATTTTTTCTCTTGTTTTATGATTTTGTACAACAGCAGCAGCATTCATTTCGGTTCCTGTTGCAGCAAGCGTTAAAATACATATTACCGGAATTGATTGAGTTGGTTTGCTTATTCTCATTACAACTTTCCAGGGATCAAGGTTTTCTTTAATACATAGTGAAGCCACTTTTACAGTATCAATCACACTTCCACCACCTAAGGCCAGCAAGGAATCAATTTTCTTACGGATACAAATCTCAATTATGTTTTCAACATCTTCAACAATGGGATTTGGTTTTATTCCGGAGTATTCAGTGAAATTTATATTAGTTGCGTTAAGCTCATAAGTTACTTTATCATATATTCCATTTTTTTTAACAGAACCTTTGCCATAAACTAAAAGCGTGTGTTTTCCAAATTTTATTAATTCATTTCCTAATTCTTCAATACACCCTTTCCCAAAATGTATTACTGTTGGATTTTTATACGTAAAACTTTCCATGTTTATATAGTTTAATTTTAGTACTATATTAAATATAGTGGGTTATCAAATTTGCTGCTAAATAACTCAAAAAAAGCTACAGATTCACAGATAAACTTATGAACTTTTCACATGACCGAAGGGAGTATATATTCAGAACAGAAATTCCCATTTTTTAAAGTATATTATAATCTGTGAATCTATGGCATTTTCAGAAACAATTTCTCAATTCTAAACTCCAAATCAACAATAATAAATAGTAAATCAAAAATTATATATAATTCCACTCGAATGATCTTTTCTTGCTCCTGTAACTGATGACAAACAATTAACCTTATTTTGAATTTTAAGTAATCCTAAGAAGGCAAAAATCAAAGCTTCTTTAAATTCAATTAATTGAGACGATGGTATAACTAATGTATTATTAGTTTTTTTCTTTATTAGTTCAACCAAAAACTTATTATGTGCACCACCACCTGTAATTAAAACTTCATGATTTTCAATATTGTCAAAACTTTGTGCTATTTGATAACTAATATGTTCATACACAGTTCTTAGCTTATCTTCAGTACTGATTTTAGCAAATTCAACAATAGGAATGAACAAACTCCACAACCATTCTCTGCTAAGTGATTTTGGAGGATTTTGTTGATAATAACCCAGGATGTTCAGTTCATGTAAGAGTGCATTATTAACTTTTCCTTTGGCTGCAAGTTTTCCATCCTTGTCATATTCATGGTTAAGTTTTTTTGAAAGATTATTAATAATTGTATTTGTGGGGCAAATGTCAAATGCAATTCTTTTATTTTCCTTTTCGTAAGAAATATTGGAAAATCCACCAAGATTCAAACAATATGCATATTCTGGAAAAAGTAATTTATCACCAATTGGAACCAGTGGTGCTCCATTTCCGCCAAGAATTACATCCTGGTTTCGGAAATCTGATATTGTAGTAAGATTTGTTTCTGAAGCAATTGCTGCTCCATCTCCCAGTTGAAAGGTAATTCCCACTTCAGGCTGGTGAAAAATAGTATGGCCATGCGAAGCCATATAATTTACTTTTATTTCTGCATTTTCTAAGAATTCATTGATAAACCTGCCAATATAAAACCCATATTCTTTATGTAATTTCATTAGATCAAGCGAATTTAGTGAATGTGCATGAGCAAATTTGTTTATCCAAAAATCATTATAAGGATAAGTTTTAGCTTCTTCAATTTTATAATTCCATTTGGTGTTTTCTTCTGAAAATATACATAAAGCTATATCAATACCATCCAGGGAAGTTCCTGACATTACACCCAAACCTGTATATTCATTCATAATGTGTAGTTTGATTTATTAAGCATAAATATAGAAAAATCTCTACAACAATTTTCACTTTCTTATTCATTCACTTTTATTAAAGGATTAGAAATATTTAATATAATAATTTATATTTGTACAACTACTCATATGAAATTCAAATTTTATTAACCTATTAATTAAAATATTTATTATGGATTTTTCTTTTACCGAAGAGCACCACATGATTAAAGATGCAGCACGGGATTTTGCAAAACAAGAATTATTACCTGGAGTTATAGAACGTGACGAAAATGGTACTTTTCCTGCAGAGCAAATAAAAAAAATGGCCGAATTAGGATTCCTCGGAATGATGGTTGATCCTAAATATGGAGGTGGCGGGATGGATACTATATCTTATGTTTTGGCAATGGAAGAAATTGCTAAAATTGATGGTGCGGTAAGTGTTATTATGTCTGTGAATAATTCATTGGTTTGCTGGGGATTAGAAATGTATGCTACAGAAGAGCAAAAACAAAAATATTTAGTTCCTCTGGCTACAGGAG
>DAOVJU010000402.1 GCA_030632095.1 Chlorobiota bacterium | reverse complement strand
AGGAGGACTTCGTTACGCTTGCCCGAAAATTGGTCATTTACGAAAGTAAACTCCCAATTTTAGTGCTTCACAAGCCTTGAATTCGAACTTTATGAATCAACCACTTGAGTTTATAGACAGATTCTAATTAGTGCCTATCTATAAACTAAGCATTTAGAATTAATAAAAAATCACAAATTACAAGCACCAAAATACAAATAAATTCCAATGACCGAAATCTCAATATTCAAATCTGTTTTCAACATTTGATCATTGAAATTTCGAATTTATTTGTTATTTGATTTTTGTTATTTGGTACTTTAATTCATAAATTGTTTGACTTTATGGGCAGACTAATTATTAGTGTATAATTTATTCAACCAATTTACTAATTAAAAAATCAAAAAATTATGGAACGAAGGGTTTTTATAAAATCATCAGGAGCAATTTTCGTATGCACTTGCTTAGGGAGTACAGTTTTAAGTTCTTGTAAAGCCATAAGCGGAACTTCAGATACTCCAATTGCACCATTAGATAGTTTTTCATTAGAGGGAAACGAAATAAAGCTGGATATAAGTAAAACACCAGAATTAAAAGAGATTGGGGGATCAGTAAAAATTTCTATCAACAATTCTGATATTAAAATAATAGTTGCACGTATCGATGAAGATAAATTTTTAGCTTTTACTGATAAATGCACACATCGTGGAGGCGAACTTGAATATAATCATGAAAAAGGACAATTCAGATGTGTGAGTTTTGGGCATTCAACTTTTGCAAAAGATGGTGATGCTCTAAAGGGTCCGGCAAAATCTTCTATTACACCATATTTAATCGAAGCAAATCAGGATAACATATTATCTATTAATATAGGTTCAAACATGTAAATTGTATTGGAAGTTTTATTTACTACTTGTATAATCATGGATAAAAATTATAGCATCAATCTATCAAATTTCAGCCTCGATAAGTTAAGAAAAACAATTCAGAAACAGGAGCTTATACCAAGCCATAAAATTCTTTTAGAAGAAATTGAAGACAGGTTTAAAAAACTTGGGTCACTCGGTATAAAAAATTTGGGAGAACTATCTCAAGCATTAAAGGACAAAAAAGGAATTGAAGCGTTCTCAATAAGATCAAAAATTCCAGTTGATTACCTGGTTATTTTAAGGCGTCATACAAATCAATACGTTGCTAAACCTGTTAATCTGAAGGAGTTCCCAGGTATAAACTACAATCATATTGAACAACTTGAGAAATTAAACACTAAAAATTCAAAACATTTGTTTGAAAAAACCCAAACAGCAGATGATATAAAGCAATTAGCACAACAAACTGGAATTTTAACAACTAATCTGGAAGAAATAATTAAACTGGCAAATCTTGTTCGAATTTGGGGAGTAGGAGCGGTCTTTGCCAGAATAATGTACAATTCCGGTGTTGACACAATTGAGAAATTTGCTACTTCTGATGTTGAAAAATCTTACAAAGCTTTTGTAAAAACAAACAAAGAAGGGAATTATTCAAGCGTTCATTTTTCATTAAAAGATATAGAATTTTGCGTTGATTTTGCTAAAGAACTAATAGTCGATTAATCTATAGGTTAAAGTTATTGAATATGTCAGATAATTCTGTTCAAATAATAAGGGATCATTGCCGGACAGGGCTGAATGAATATACACATAAAGCTTTTAATCTTTTACCAAAAATTGAAAATCCTGATATACTTGATATTGGATGTGGAACAGGAGTTCCAACTATAGAATTAGCAAAATTATCAGGAGGAAATATTTTAGCAGTTGATATTGTTAAAAGTTCTTTGCAAATACTGAAGGAGAAGTGTATTAAATATAATTTAGATAAAAATATTAAAACTCAATGTATTTCAATATCATCGTTAAGTTTTCCAAAGAATAAATTTGATATTATCTGGGCTGAAGGCTTAATTGCCTTTATTGGTTTTGAAAAAGGATTAAAACAATTGAAAAAGTTTCTTAAACCCTTTGGTTTTTTAGTAATCCATGACGACATAAAAGATTTAAGCATTAAGTTAAGTCAAATAAATGCAAGTGGTTACAATGTCATGAATCATTTTATACTATCAGAAAAAACATGGTGGGATAACTATTACGGACCCCTGGAAAAGTCAATTAATGAGTTTCTCGAAAATCAAAGAATAAAACCTAATAAGGAAGTTCAGTCTATATTAAATGAAATAAATTCATATAAAAGTAAACCGGAATTGTTCAGTTCTGTATTTTTCATTTTACAAAAGCAGATTTGAATTTTTGTATTATATGAGTGCGAATTATGAAATAGAGATATTTAATTAAAAATTTATAGTTAACCGCGCTGGCATTCTTTCTTACAATACAATACTATGAAAAGATTAAATTCTGCAGTTTTCTTATCTCTGGTAATAATTTTTATAACATTTTTAATTAGATTAGTAATTGCCAATAATACCGGGCTTGGAATAGGAGAAGCTTATTATTTTCGGGGAGCTAAAGATTTACAATTAAGTTATTATGATCAACCACCATTATTTTTATGGCTAAGCGGAATTAGCATACGCATTTTTGGACTAACTAACTTAGCATTAAGAATACCTGCTATTTTATTTTTTACCGGTACATCATGCTTATTATTTTTAATTACAAAACGATTATTTAATGACAGGGCAGGCTTTTTTACTGTTGTTATTTTAAATATCAGTTTTGTCTTTACAATTCCGGTTGCAACCTGGTTTCAGCCTGATGCCCCATTAATGTTTTTCTGGCTTTTATGCACATGGTTTCTAATTCAGATATTATTTCCGGGAAACAGTAGTGCAGGAAAAAAGTCTTATCTGCTGTGGATTTTGGTTGGAATAAGTTTCGGATTGACTACTTTGAGCAAGTATCATGCAATTTTTCTATTAGCCGGAGCTTTTTTATTTGTTCTGTTTAATAAAGAATATCATCATTGGATAAAACACCCGGGACCATATATTGCTTTATTAATAAATTTAATTATTGCTCTACCTATTTTAATATGGAACTATGAAAACAACTGGGTTTCATTTACCTTTCAGGGATCACGGGCTGGCAGTGCTGAATTTAAGTTGCATTTTGATTGGTTTTTCAGAAGCATTGTAGGACAGGCTTTATGGTTAGCGCCCTGGATTTGGATACCATTAATTTTGGAACTTATCAGATCTTATAAATATGGAAAGGCCAATCCTGTTTATTCTTTCATTTTCTGGGTTTCAGTCTTGCCAGTCGTTTTTTTTACAATTGTTACCTTATGGTCTGATACAGGATTTCATTTTCACTGGCAAGCTCCTGGTTATTTGATGCTTTTTATACCATTAGGTGCATTTGTTTCGAAGGTGTGGAATAAAAAAACAGGAGTGAAGCTCTGGTTATATATTTCAACTGGTTTGACATTTTTCATTGCTTTTGTTCTTCTTGTTCAAATGAATACAGGTATCGTCAATAAATATGGATTTAACTGGATGGTTGAAAATTCAAACCAGGATTATGATCCTACGATTGAAGGAATTGATTATGATCAAATTAGAGAACGATTTGAAAAGGAAGGATGGTTAGAACAGGATAGTTTATTTGTTGGGACCAGGATGTGGTGGCAAGTTGGTAAAATTGACTGGGCATTAAAAGGTGAAAAAGATGTTATCGTTTTTCATGCTGATCCCAGGAACCATGCTTTTTTCACTGATCCCAAAAAACTGATTGGATTTGATGCGGTTATTGTTACACAAAGTTCTGAAAGTTGTATTTCTAAAAATATTGTTCCATTCTTTAAGAATTCAATGCAACTTGATGATATTGAGATTATCAGGAATAATAAAAAAGAAATCTCATTAAATGTTTTTTATTGTAGAAGTTTCAGGATACCTGAAACTCCAAGGGAAGATTTGCCTGTATACAGAATGTTATTAAATAAAAATCCATTTTAGTGACTGTAAACAAGTATTGATGAATGGTAAATCAAAAGGTTTTGATATAGTTTGTGCCCAGGGAACAAGATTTGGCTCTGGTTTAAATATTCTGTGATTGTAATAATAATTCATAATCGTTTTCAATATTTCTGAATCTGCTTAAACCTGTTGGATCCAAAGCACTTTTTATAATTTCTTGAAGCATATCAATCCCTTTGAATTTCTCTTT
>DAOVJU010000431.1 GCA_030632095.1 Chlorobiota bacterium | reverse complement strand
GATACTTTATTAAATCCAAGTTTTCCTGCCCGTTGCTCTTCTTCAAAAACCCTTTGTTTGTACCAGGCCATGTTATGATAAGCAGCATAAAACTTGCCATATTGACCTGTAAAATCCTCATGATGAAGGTGTAACCAATCGTAATCATTTAATTTACCCTGAACTACTTCTTCGTCATATACTATATCATAAGGTATCTCTGCATAAGCTAAAACAAGGGTCACTGCATCGTCCCATGGCAGCTTATCTTTAGGTGAATAAACACAAACTTTTGGTGGTTTTTCAAGTTTTAATACATCCATATTTACATCTGGTTCGGATATATAACTGATAACCTGGTCGGCTTGTATATCAGCAATAATTTCATAATTCACACCTCTGATTATGCATTCTGATTCAATTTCACGGTGATATTCAATTAAAAAACTTCCTCCTTTATAATTCAATAACCATTTCACATCTATCCCGTTTTGAAGTGTCCAGTATGCAATTCCATATGCTTTTAGGTGATTTTGCTGATATTCATCCATATTTATTAATAAATAGGAAGCTCCGGCAAACTTAAAGCTTATCAAAAAAAATAAAATTATAATTGCTTTCTGTTTCATTCATCAACAAATTTGTGAAATTAATTAATGAATCCAGTTCGAAAAGTCATTTATCTAAAATAATCAAAAAAAATCGCCACAGATTACACTGATTATACAGATTTAATTTTTAAGAAATCTGTGAACTTAACGAAGTGATATCACGAACACCTTTGAAAATAAACGATATTGTGAGTAAACTGTAGCTCTATTTAATTTTTACGACTTTTCGTAATGAGTTCATTACTGCAAATCTAATGCTTTTGTTGGTTAAATCGAGGGACTTACTATTGATTTACTAAATAATTAATTAAATTTTTGGCATTTTTCATATTGCGGTTTACAATTCAGATTAAAAAGGAACTATGCCAATACTATCAGTATCATTATTATTTAAATCATCGTTCATTTTTGAACCATAAGTCTGGCCATTCATAAAATTATCTTCAATTTCAAGCGGATCAAGGAAAGTTTCCAGTTCTGAGAATTTGGCCAGTTCGGTCTGGAATTTAAGTCTAATGCTTCCAACAGCTCCATTCCTGTGTTTTGCAATAATTATTTCAGCAACACCTTTTAAAGATTTTCCATCTTCGTCTACGTCAATTCGATAATATTCCGGCCTGTGTACAAACAATACCATATCAGAATCCTGTTCAATTGCCCCTGACTCTCTCAGATCGGATAATTGCGGGCGCTTATCCCCTCCCCTGGTTTCTACAGAACGGTTTAACTGGGAAAGCGCAATAATTGGAATATTTAGTTCCTTAGCGATTGCTTTTAACGAACGGGAAATTGCACTAACTTCCTGTTCTCTGCTTACCCCCCTGCTGTCCCCACCCAGCGTCATTAACTGCATATAATCAATAACAACTAACTGAATATCGTTTTTTGCTTTTAGCCGGCGCGCTTTAGCCCTTAACTCAAAAACCGATATTGCCGGTGTATCATCAACAAATACTGGTGCATCAACTAATTTTTTTATTTTATAATCAAGTTGTTCCCACTCATAATTTTCCAGTTTACCATTTCTTATTTTTTCAGCAGGTAATTCAGTTTCACTTACAATAAGCCGGTTAACCAACTGAATTGTTGACATCTCTAATGAAAAGAATGCAACCGGTTTATTATAATCAACAGCCATATTTCGTGCCATTGACAAAACAAATGCAGTTTTTCCCATTGAAGGCCTGCCAGCAATAATAATTAAATCAGACTTTTGCCATCCTGAGGTTATCCTGTCAATTCCTGAAAATCCTGAAGGTACTCCACTCAAGCCATCTTCTTGTTTCCCTGCCTCTTTAATTTGTTCAATAGCCAGAGCTATTGCAGTATCTAATTTAAGTGTTTCCTTTTTTATATTTCCTTCTGCTATTTCAAATAATTGCCGTTCCGAAAAATCCAATAAGTTATAAACATCTATAGTATCATCATAAGCACTTTTTTGTATTTCTGAAGAAACACGAATTAATTCCCTTTGTATAAATTTCTGGGCTATAATTCTGGCATGAAATTCTATATGTGCTGCTGAAGCAACTTTGCCAGTTAACTGAGTTATATAAAAAGCCCCTCCTATCTCTTCCAACAGCCCATTTTTTCTCAATTCTTCGGTAACTGTAAGCATATCTATGGCCTGCTCATTATTCGATAAACTTAAGATTGCTTCATAGATTTTTTTATGGGCTTCATTGTAAAAACTTGATGGCCTTAAAATATCCAATACGGTTAAAACTGCATCTTTTTCAAGCATTAATGCTCCCAACACTGCTTCTTCAAGGTCAATTGCCTGTGGTGGAATTTTTCCATATTCAAGGTTTAGTTTATCTGATTGTTTATTTGTTTTATTTTTTAAAGCCATTTTATTTTTTTTTGAGGACTACAAAAGTAGAAAAAGATAATTAAGCCGAAACGATTTTCAAGATTGTTTATTCAGTTTTTAATAACTATAGTTATTAACATTTGTTAATTAATGAATTTTATCAAAAAAATCAACTTAAGGTATTAATATTTAGATACTTGTAATTATTACATATATTGAATGATTTAAGTTTGAACGAATTAAAATGTTTAGTTTTCACGAAATAGATTATTTTTAAATAAAATTTTCATATAGAACCTATATACATTGAAAATGAGATATTTTTGCAACTCTCTGATAATTAGTGTAACAAAACTAATAATTCTATAATTACTTATTAGACATTATATAATATGCTGATATTTGCAAATGCCAAAATAAATATTGGTTTAAATATTTTAAACAAACGAAACGATGGATTTCATGATATTGAGTCTGTTTTTTATCCCATCCCGCTATATGACATAATAGAATTCAGCATTATTGATAATAAAAAAACAGATTATAATTTCACGAACAGTGGATTACAAGTTGACTCAAAACCAGCAGATAATCTATGTATTAAGTCTTATTTACTTTTAAAAAAGAAACATAATTTACCACCATTAAATATTCATTTACATAAAGTAATCCCATTTGGTGCAGGTTTAGGCGGAGGTTCATCAAATGCAGCATTTATATTGAAAGCATTAAATGATTTTTTTAAACTTGATATATCTGAAAAAAACCTGTTAGGTTCAGCAAATTATTTGGGAAGTGATTGTAGTTTCTTTATTAAAAACAAACCTGCATTGGTTTCAGGCAAAGGTGAAACATTAATTCCAATAAACCTGAACCTGTCTAACTATCATATTGCTCTTATTCATCCTTTGATAAATGTAAATACAAAGGAAGCATATGAAAATATTATACCTGACAGCAAGAAAAAATCTTTAAAAGAATTAATTTCTGAAAATCCTGAAAATTGGAAAACTGAAATAGCAAACGACTTTGAGAATTCAGTTTTTATTAAATACCCTGAAGTAAAACAAATAAAGGAAAAACTATATAAATCCGGTGCATTATATGCATCCATGACAGGCAGTGGTTCTTCAGTATATGGGATATTCAGTGAAAGGACTGAATTAAATAATGAATTTCCCGGCAGTTATTTTGTTTGGTACGGCAAACTATCGTAATTAAAGTGAAAACAATTTTAACCTGAATAATTAATAAGCTTTTTGGTATAAGTATACCATATACTTTTTAAATTTTGCAAAATTTGCTCCGTTTCGTTCTCCTGTAAGATGTTTATCCTGTAGTTTGCTAAGTTTCTTTTTGTATTTCCATTTCAGAAATTTTACAAAAGAAGGAAATCTATCTTCAATTAATAAGAAAGTAATTTTCCATGCAGGCATAATCACATCCATTGACAATTTATTTATAATATCAAAAGTTGGAGCTGTTTCTTTAGTAATATCCATAGATTTCAACTCTTTAACCTCTGCATTTTT
>DAOVJU010000230.1 GCA_030632095.1 Chlorobiota bacterium | reverse complement strand
GTTAATAATAATATTTGTTTTTATAAACAGTCAGCTACTCCGTAGCAAAAATACTTATTACTTTTTTTATCAACAAATTGATATTGATTATCAGATAAATATCTCCTTAGCCTGACGGCTATGGCGTCCACGCTTGGAGTAATGAAAAACGCTCCTTCTCCAAAGTATAACCACAAAAAGAAGTTTCGCAAAGTTTCTGCATTTCATTGCTCATGTCAAATTTAAGCCCACAGCCAAAATTTCTGAAATGTTATTTTCGTGATTCAACTTCTCCAAGAAATCTTTCAGCGTCTAATGCTGCCTGACAACCCGAACCTGCTGCTGTTACAGCTTGTCTGTAATGCGGATCCTGTACATCACCACAAGCAAATACTCCGGAAATATTGGTTTTAGAAGTACCCGGAATAGTTTGAATATAACCAACATCATCGGTTTTTAAATAATTCGTGAAAATTTCAGAATTTGGTTTATGGCCAATAGCCAGAAAAAATCCGTCTATTTTTATATTAACTTCAGATTCATCCCTTTCACCCATTCTTTTAATTAATACAGCTTCTTCAACAACCTGAATCCCCCTTAATTCTTTTGTATTATGTTCGAATAATACTTTAATGTTTGGTGTATTGAATACTCTTTGTTGCATAGTTTTAGAGGCTCTCAGGTAATCTTTCCTGACAATTATATATACTTTATTACAAAGGTTTGCCAGGTAAGTTGCTTCTTCACAAGCTGTATCTCCTCCTCCAACCACTGCAACATCCTTTCCCTTATAAAAAAATCCATCACAAGTTGCACAAGCAGATACTCCTGAGCCCTGGTACTTTTTTTCCGATTCAATACCAAGATATTTTGCGGTTGCTCCGGTAGATATTATTACAGTTTCAGCTTCGATAAGATGTTTTTCATCAATTACCACTTTGAACGGACGTTGTGAAAAATCTGCTTTAGTAGCCATTCCCCATCTTACATCTGTCCCAAAACGCTCAGCTTGTTTTCTAAAATCTTCCATCATTGTTGGCCCGTCAATTCCTTCAGGATAACCCGGAAAATTATCAACTTCCGTAGTAGTTGTTAACTGTCCACCGGGCTGTAGTCCCTGTATTAACACCGGATTAAGATTTGCCCTGGCTGCATAAATTGCCGCTGTATAACCTGCAGGGCCTGATCCTATTATTAAACACTTTACTTTTTCAGTATCCTTATTAATCTTATCAGATTTACTATTATCATCGATATCTTGCATTGATTTAAATAATTCCATAATTTTAATTGTTATATTGTTTGATTTAATTTACGTAACCGTTTACAGTTTGAAATTAGAAATTGGAAATTTATGTTATCATTCTAATGAACTAAATTTGGATATATTTGCATTTTATTAGAAACTTAAAATTTGGAAGATAGTTCGGTATATATAGCCAAATTTCTAATTTCCAATTTCAGCTTTCTGTGAATGCTTTCTAATTTACTAATACTTTTCAAGTTTATGTTTAATTTCTGGCCAGTTTTATCAACAAGTATGCCAGGTTAAATTTCATGAAAATTTTGCATAATTAACCATCTTAATTAATTTTGCGCAAGTTCGGGATGTAGCTCAGCCAGGTTTAGAGTACGCGTCTGGGGGGCGTGGGGTCGCTAGTTCGAATCTAGTCATCCCGACTTTTTTTATTAATATCTTGTAGAAATTAATACATTAATGGCATATTTCAATAAACAAATATTATTATTTATTATTTTTTTTACAACACTTATTCTTATCAATGCTTGTAAAAAAACAGAAACTTGTCATGAAAAAGAAATAAATACAGGGATTATAGAAGATAATTTTGAATTAGGCAAGTGCTTTTATTTTTTAGATTCCCCGACCTATGTGATCAATACCCTCAAAGATTATCAAAACCTTGTAAGCCAGATAGATTCAGTATATATTGTAAATATTATGCCGGATTGTGAAAATTTTGAGCTATATAGCTTTGATTATTCAAATATTACACTCCTGGCACAATATGCGGAAGGAAATGGATGCAGTGTGGCATTTCAACGTAATGTATCGATTGATGAAACAAGCAAACAATACATTTATACAATAAATATATATGAATGTGGTGACTGTAACATTAAAGAAGTAAGTATGAATTGGGTACAGGTTCCCAAACTGCCAGATGGTTATATAGTTAGGTTCAAATTAGTAAATAACTAATTTGTATAGTTTGTTAGGTTTAGTAAAAAATATTTTTTCTTTACATTTTTTTTTATATTTGTTGTTTGAAGATACATAAAGAGTTCACTGATATTGCATACATCTTATATGATATTCAATTTAAATAAGTGGTATAAAGAAAAACAGGATGGTGAAATCCTATTATCTTATAAAGGAGATATTTCATCAGACTTGATTACTGATGTATTGGAGATCATTGAATCGAAATTAGAGGAAAAAGATATAAATTCAAAGATAAGGAAGAAGGTATACAATACATTAGTTGAATGTTTACAAAATATTTATCATCATTTGGATGAATTACCATTTAATGATGAAACTTTATTTAATGGTAGGTTTGCTCTTTTCTTAGTGACAAAAGTGAATGAAGAATACAGAATATCAGTTGGTAATTTTATTAAAAGCGAGAAAAAACAAATATTGACTGATAGGTTAAATCAGATTAATTCTCTTACAAGAGAAGAATTAAAATCGCTTTATAAGCTTATATTGAACAATCACGATTTTTCAGAAAAAGGTGGTGGTGGTTTAGGAATGATTGATATAGCAAAAAAAACAGGAAGTAAACTTGAGTATAATTTTTATGAACATAAA
Organism: Chlorobiota bacterium; assembly: GCA_030632095.1. Taxonomy (GTDB): domain Bacteria; phylum Bacteroidota; class Bacteroidia; order Bacteroidales; family B39-G9; genus JAADFW01. The sequence goes on along the minus strand of DAOVJU010000230.1, from coordinate 3,229 downwards.
AACGACTATTTATTTTATAGTCTAAGTATAAATATTAGTTAATATATTCACATTTTAAAATATATTGTTTGTATGGACGCATTTTCAATAGAAGGTACACCAAAAACGCCAACAGTTGATTTTAATTCAGAAACAGGAGTTATTGAAATTAAAGGAAGATCAATACCTGAGAACTCAATTGAATTTTATAAACCACTAGTTGACTGGCTTGAAGATTATTTAGCAAATCCGGCAGCTTTGACTAACGTTAATATACAGTTAGAGTATTTTAACACAAGTTCATCGAAATGCATTTTAGATGTTTTTAAAAAGCTTGAAGCAATATATAAAAGTGGTAATGAAGTTATAATTAATTGGCATTATGAAGAAGATGATGAAGATATGTTAGAAGCAGGTGAAGATTACCAGTCAATTATAAAAATTCCTTTTAAAATGATTGAAATTGAGGAATAGTTAGTTTACCTACTAATATTTTGTCGAAATTAATATTCAAGATCTGAAAGGCAGGTCTTTAGAGAATTAATATGAAGTTCATTGTGTTGCAATGAACTTTTTTTATTTGGTTTTATTAAACAGTTTATCCGTTTTTTCTTCAATTAAGTCCAAAAATCTTTTCAAAGCTTTATAGTAAAGTGTTATATACTGTATAATAACGAACATCCATATTATTATCACATTAATCCAAAAAGTATCGAAAAAATTACCTAAAAGTTGTTTTTCCGGAGAATAAAAATGTGCCCTAAGAAATTTTGATTCAGGATCCTGATAAATTGGGTTAATTTTTTGGTACAAATGTCCTTTATATTCAACAATTCTATCTAAGCTCGTAGCATTAGTAACTAATTCAGTGAGACTCTCGTTTTGGTAATTTTTCTTATTTAATATGAATTTTTGCTTATCCTCATCCGTTTTTTGTAAAGCAGTAATTAATTTATCCTTTAAAAAATTCGCTCTGTTATATCTTTTTATATAATATGTATTAAGCATATCTAAATAGCCTTTAACATCTTTAATAATACTCTGATCAATATGATCACATTTCAATTTATCGATTTTATCAAATTTGATTTTCTTGTTTTGTATATTTTCTTTTTCTATCTCATTGCATAATACATTAAGACTTTTAATTAGTTGTTCTTTTTTTTTCGGGATTACCATAGTTTCTCTCGCAAATAGAAATTTTATTATCAAGAGCCCGTATCCAGTAATTCTTTTTATACTCAGCTTCGCTCATTGCTTTATCATAAAGATATAACTCCTGTTCAAATTTATTATCCTTAAACTGTTTAACTGCTAATGCTTCATAAGCCCATCTGGCAACAATCAATTCACCATAAAACGGGATTTTACTTGGAGATGAAATATCAGGATTTAATTTATCGAACTTTACAAATACGCCACTTAATATGAGTTGAGGAATAACTAAAAATGGTATTAATATGTAAATTGTAACAGCAGTTTTAAAACTATCAGATATATTCAGGCCCATTAAATTTGCAGCTGCAAGAGAACTAAATAGAATTATCCAATATTCAAAATACATTCCTTTAATTTCCATCATTGTATTTCCGATAACTACAAATGTGAATGCCTGGATAGCTGACAGAGATAACAAAATGACCACTTTTGATAGTAAATAACTTGCCCTGCTCAGATTTAAAAACGCTTCCCTTTTCAGAATTCTTCTGTCTTTTATTATTTCTTCAGCGCTAACTGTTAACCCGATAAACAATGCTACAATAATCGACATAAAAATGTAGACTGGCATATTACTATTTTCACTGTAATTATATCCCAACCTATTTGCCACATCAATATTATAATATTTTATAATTAATGATAATAAAAAGGCAAGTAAAGGGGCTTCTAATAAATTAATAACAAGATATTGTGTATTAGTTAGTTTTGATAAAACATCCCTTAGTGTGAAAACTAAAAACTGCTTGAATTTACCTGGTATTTTAAATGCAATTTCAGGTATTGTGTCAGGTACTTCAAGTTTTTTTTGATCATTAGAAATATACTCATTATAATGATCATTCCATTCAATTGGTGTTGTTTTCCTGGTTTGTGTAATATTACCATACTCATCAACAACTCCTGATTCAACAATATTAAATATTTGTTCAGGATTTACATTTCCACAAATATGACATTCACTCTCACTCCAATTTGCCTGATGTGTTCTCGATTTAAAATAAATAATAGAATCAACAGGATCACCATTATAAATTAAAAATCCCCCTGTATCAAGAATTAATAATTTATCAAATATCTTAAAGATATCAGAAGATGGCTGATGTATTACAACAAATATTAATTTTCCTTTTAAAGCCAGCTCTTTTAAAAGGTCCATAATATTTTCTGAATCTCTTGATGACAGACCTGAAGTTGGTTCATCCATGAATAATATAGATGGTTCGCGAATTAATTCAAGAGCAATATTTAACCGTTTCCTTTGACCTCCGCTTATCTTTTTATTTAAAGGGCTTCCAACAACCATATCTTTTATATCGTACAATCCCAGGCTGTTTAATATTTTTACTACAACATTTTTTAACTGGTAATTATTGTAGTTGCCAAAGCAAAGCTTCGCGTTAAAGTATAAATTTTGAAAAACAGTAAGCTCTTCAATTAATAAGTCATCTTGTGATACATAACCAATTAATCCTTTAATTTCTTCACTTTGGGTATGTATATTTTTACCATTGATGGAAACCTCGCCTGCTGTTGGTGGATTTGTTCCATTTAAAACATTTAACAAGGTAGATTTACCGGCACCACTTGCACCCATTATCCCAACTATCTTTCCTGATTCTTCACATATTGTAAAATTATATAAACCAACTTTTCCTCCTTTAAAATGATATTCAACATTATTTGCTGAAAAAACAATTTTCTCACTAATTGGTGTTTCACTGAATAATCTTACAATATCACTAAAATATATTGGTTTTATTTTAGGATTTCTTATAGATGATCCGGTTGTTAAAATTTGCACTTTGTCACGGCGTAACAATTGTCCATTAAGATAAAGTTCATCACCTCCCAGAAAGCGCATAACCAGCATATTGGATGAACTTAAATTTAAAATTACAATTCTTCCGTTTAAGCCTTCAACCTGTATGAATTTACTCTTTTCCCCTTTATGCTGCTTTTTACTGCTTATTAAAAGAAGTTTGTCAGAATCCGGAATATCTTCTAAATCGTTTAAGACAAAGATCAAAAT
>DAOVJU010000444.1 GCA_030632095.1 Chlorobiota bacterium | reverse complement strand
TATAATACAAAATCACGCTCCCTCAATTGTTGATAAATACAGGGGTTGTGAACCAAAATTTCTTCAAAATGGTCGAATTTCACGCAATGTGGGTTAAGTGTCTTTTTCTTTAAATATTACTTGTAAGTGAATGTAAGTCAGTTAAATATTTGCAAATTGATGAATTATTTTACTATAATATATCAAATTTCAATATCTTTAGAACAATTAAAAAAAATAAAATCATGTTAAAGAAAATATTATTTAGTGTTGTTGCTTTATTAATCTGTCAAACTTCATTTACTCAAAATGAAGCAAGATTATTACGATTTCCGGCGATAAGCGAAAATCAGGTCGTATTTACCTATGCAGGTGATTTATATTTGGTTTCAAGAGAAGGTGGGACAGCAAGAAAAATTACCAGCCATGAAGGTTTTGAAATGTTTGCTAAATTCTCTCCTGATGGAACTCAAATTGCATTTACCGGACAATATGAAGGGAATACTGAAGTTTTTCTAATTCCTTCTGAAGGAGGAACCCCACAACGTTTAACATATACAGCTACCTTGAAAAGAGATGATGTTTCTGACAGGATGGGGCCAAATAATATTGTTATGACATGGTCAAAAGATGGTAATAGTATAATTTATCGTACCAGGAATAATACCTGGGACTCTTTTAAAGGAAAACTATACCAGGTTTCAAAGGAAGGAGGATTATCAGAGGAGCTTCCTTTGCCAAGCGGTGGATTTTGTTCTTTTTCACCTGATGGTAAGAAATTAGCATATAACAGGGTTTTTAGAGAATTCAGGACATGGAAATATTATAAAGGTGGAATGGCAGATGATGTATGGATTTATGATTTTGATTCAAAATCGGTTATAAATATCACGAATAATGATGCTCAGGATATCATTCCTATGTGGTATGAAAATGAAATTTATTTCCTTTCAGATCGGGATAGAACAATGAATTTGTTTGTATATAATACTGAAAATAAAGAGGTTAGAAAAATCACCGACTATACTGAATATGATATTAAATTTCCATCATTGGGTAATGGAAAAATTGTTTATGGAAATGGAGGATATTTATATGTTTTCGATATTGAAACACAATCTGCCGAAAAACTGAATATTAAAATAGCCAATGATTTTCAAATCAATGGGGTTGTATTAAAAGATGCTACCAAAAATATAAATTCTTCAAATCTTTCCCCTGATGGAAAAAGGCTTCTTTTCAGTGCCAGAGGGGAAGTGTTTACTGTACCTGCTAAAAGTGGTATAACAAGAAATTTGACCAATTCATCGGGTGAACATGATAGGGGAGCTAAGTGGTCACCAGATGGAAAGTATGTTGCCTATATATCAGATAAATCCGGTGAAGATGAAATTTATATGCAAAAACAAGATGGAACGGAAAAACCGGTTCAACTTACTTTTAACACGAACATTTACAAATTCAGCTTGAAATGGTCTCCTGACAGTAAAAAAATACTTTGGAGCGATCAGCATTTTAAAGTTAATTATGTTGATATTGAAACTAAACAGGTAATTGAAGTTGTACAAGGGAAACGCCACAGGTTATATGATTACAATTGGTCTCCAGATTCGAAATGGATAACTTTTTCAGAAGGAGAAAAAGATCAAATGACAACTATTTATCTTTATAACCTGGATACGAAAATTAAATCGGAGCTTACAAAAGGTTGGTTTTACTCATCAAAACCTGTTTTTAGCCCTGATGGTAAATACCTGGCTTTTGTTTCTAACAGGGATTTTTCACCTATTTTTAGCCAGGTTGAGTGGAACTATGCATACAAAAATATGTCGAAGATATACCTGGCAATTTTGTCAAAAGATACACCTTCACCATTTGCTCCTGAAAATGATGAGGTTGAAATGAAAGTAGAAGAAACAGAAAAGGACAAAAAGAAGTCGGAAGAAAGCATAAGTGTTAAAATAGACTTAGATGGTCTTCATGAAAGATTGGTTTCTTTACCTATTGCAGCATCAAATTACTGGAATTTAGTTATTTCAGGGGATGTTATTTACTATAATGAACAAAAATATCAAATTGATAAATCCAAATTCAAGATGTATGATCTGAAGAAAAAGGAAGAAAAAAATCTTGGAGAAAGTCTTCGTTTTTCTCTTTCTACTGACGAGAAGAAAATGTATATAGTAAAAGATAAAAAGCATTATATTATTGACAAACCAACTTCTAAAATCACATTGAAAACACCGGTTGATCTTTCGGGTATGAAAGTTAATGTTAATCTTAGGGAAGAATGGAATCAAATATATGAAGAATCGTGGAGGCAAATGCGTGACTTTTTCTATGCTTCAAATATGCACGGGCTTGATTGGCAGGCAATCCATGATAAATATGTAGTACTATTGCCGTATGTAAACCACAGGGCCGATTTATCGTATATAATTGGAGAGTTAATTGGAGAATTAAATGTTGGGCATGCTTATGTTGGTGGTGGAGACAGGCCTTTACCGGAACGTGTTGAATTAGGGCTTTTAGGTGCTAAGATTAGTAAATGCCAATCGGGTTATTATAAAATTGAAAAAATACTGAAGGGAGCTAACTGGAACAAAGCCCAGCGTTCGCCTTTGACTGAAATTGGTGTGAAGGCAAAAACAGGGGATTATATTCTTGCCGTTAATGACAAGCCAACAAATCAAATGAATGATATTTATGAATCTTTGTTTGGCATGGCTAATAAAACTATTGAATTAACATTAAATTCAACACCGGAGATTAAAGGAAGCTGGAAGGCATTAGTAGTACCTGTTGCTGATGAATCGGAGCTTTATTATTTTAACTGGGTTCAGGAGAATCTTAGAAAAGTCACAAAAGCTACTAACGGACAAATTGGATATATCCATATTCCGGATATGGTAAGTTATGGACTGAATGAATTTGTAAAATACTATTATCCGCAATTGACCAGAAAAGGCTTAATAATTGATGATCGTGGAAATGGAGGCGGGAATGTTTCAGCAATGATCATTGAAAGATTAATGAGGGAAATGACCTATGCAAATATGAGGACGAATTTAGATTATGGTACTATTAATCCGGGTGGTATGAATTTAGGCCCTAAGGTGATGCTTATTGATAATTATTCAGCTTCGGATGGCGATTTGGTGATTTACCGGTTTAAGAAAAATAACTTAGGAAAGGTAATTGGTGTAAGGTCATGGGGTGGAGTAGTGGGTATTTCAGGATCTTTACCGTTCATTGATGGAGGGGATTTGAGAAAACCTGCATATGCTCCTTATGCTGCTGATGGAAGTGGATGGATTATAGAAGGTTATGGAGTTGAGCCTGATATTGTAATTGATAATGACCCGGCAAAAGAATATGCCGGGGAAGATCAGCAACTAAATAAAGCTATTGAAGTTATTCTTGAGGAATTAGAAAAATTTGAGCAGGAAATTCCTCCGGTACCACCGTTCCCTGATAAGAGCAAATAAGTATCAGGTATTAAGTATCAAATATCAAATGTAGCAACTCTACATTCAAGTTAAAACAAAATGGTCCAAGTTACGCTATCGCTAAACTTGAACCAGTTTTTGTTTCTTTTATTCTTGTAAACATGTCCTAAACTCAGCGTAGCCCTCCCCTCTCTCGCAAGCGTCCGCTTGTGAGTATTATTATAATAACAATTCTACATGTATCAATCCTTTTTGTCCGGTATAATCTATTGCACTGCTAAAAACATAATCTTCCGCATTATTAACAATTCCAGCCTCTACAGGATTATTGTGAATAT
>DAOVJU010000386.1 GCA_030632095.1 Chlorobiota bacterium | reverse complement strand
TTTGTGGAAATACAATTGTTGATACAACAGCAGAATTCCTGTTTTACATTGTTAAACCTTACGATGTTATTATAAATGAGATTATGGCTGATCCTGAACCTACAGTTGGACTGCCGGAATTTGATTATTTAGAGCTATACAATAAAACCAATTATGATTTAAATCTCGAAAACTGGACTTTAACAATTGGAACCAGGGTCAGATATTTTGAAGACATAGAATTAAAGACCGATAGTTTTTTAATTATCACAACCGAATCCGGTGTTGATACATTATCATTTTATGGAAATGCAATTGGTATAATATCTGCATCCGACTTGTCAAGTACAGGTAAAGAAGTTTTATTAAAAGACAAATATGACTCACTTATCTATTCGGTAAATTATGATAAATCATGGTATCATGATGAAGAATCAGAAAATGGAGGTTGGAGCATTGAACTTATTGATCCAAATCGTATTTGTAGCCCCTATTACAATTGGACAGCATCAATAGACGGAAAGGGAGGAACTCCCGGAGACCGGAATTCTGTATACGGAGAAAATATAGATTCCATTCCACCTGATATTTCTAATTCTGATATTTTTTCACCATCAATTATTAAAATTGAATTTACTGAATATGTTAATGCGGCGGAAGCATTGAATGTGCTAAATTATCATTGCTCTGATATTGGAAATCCTGATTCTGTTTTATTCGCTTCTAACTATACAACGGTTCTTACATATTTTTCAATTGATTTTAATTCAGGACAACAATATGAATTAACAATTTTAAATCAAACTGATCTTTGTGGAAACATAACAGATAGCTTAAAAACAGCATTCACTTATTACATATATAAAGAAGGCGACATAGTTATAAATGAGATTATGGCCGATCCTATACCAAGTGTTGGCTTGCCTGAATACGAGTTTATTGAGATCTATAATAATTCAAATAAAATTGTTGATTTAACGAACTGGTCCATTGTATTTGATGATAGTCGAAAAATGATAACTGAATATTTATTTGAACCAGGTACTTTTCTTTTGCTTTGTGCTTCATCTGCAGACAGTAGTTTGCAGCTTTTTGGTAACACTTTGGTTATTAGTGGATTTCCTTCGTTACCAAATTCAGGGGAACAAATATCGCTAATTGATACATCAGGTAATATTATTGATCAAATAACTTACAACACTTCTTGGTATCATGATGATGAAAAAGCTAAAGGTGGCTGGACAATTGAAAGAATTGATCCTGATAATTTATGTGGGGGAATTAATAACTGGAACGCCTCAATAAATCCTGATGGGGGCACTCCGGGAATTATTAATTCAATTTACAGTGAAAATATTGATACAATTCCGCCAATGCTATTAGATATCTTCAGCATATCATTTCAGTCCATAGCCATTAAATTTAATGAACCATTAAAAGAAGACATTGTAACCCATGTAGTTAATTATTATGTTGACAATGAAATTGGATTTCCGGATTCAGTGAAGCTTGATTTAAATTCACAATCTATAGTTTATTTATTTTTCAGTGGTATTATGGAAATCAATAAAGAATATTTAATATCCATTGAAAAAGTTGAAGATTTATGCCAGAATGAAATACCTCAACTCATAGAAATTATTATTATTAATAAAGCCAGGCCTTACGAAATAATCATCAATGAATTAATGATTGATCCTGAACCGGTTGTTAACTTGCCAAATGCTGAATTCATTGAAATTTACAATAATTCTGAAAATGATTATACACTAAATAATTGGTCATTAACGGTTGGTTCAACATTAGTTGAAATACCATTATGGAACTTAAATAGTAATAATTTCCTGGTGATGACATCTGATGCATCAGTATTCTCTGTCATTAAAAATACTCAGGTACTGGAAATAGATAATCTACCATCCTTAAACAATACAAGCGAACAGCTTGTTATTTATGATGATTCTATGAGAATAATTTCAGCAATACAATATTTAAAAGAGTGGTACCAGGATGAGGAAAAAGAAGGTGGTGGATACACATTAGAACTCATTGACCCATCCAATCCTGCCGGGAATATGAATAACTGGCGTGCATCAGAAAATCAGAACGGGGGAACACCCGGATTAATAAACTCAGTGTTTGAAAATAATCCTGATAAAGAACCTCCAACATTACAAAACATTTTAGTTTTATCAGATAGTTCATTGCAACTGGTCTTTAATGAGCCTTTAGATAGTACTAGTCTGTTAAACACGCAAATTTATTACGCTAATAATGGAATTGGTTATCCTGTTATTATTGATCCTGTTGAACCTTTTTATGATAGTATATTTTTGATATTCCCGGATCACTTTATAAATGATATTATTTACACAATTTATATTGAAGGTAACATAATGGACATTTCCGGAAATATCATTGATGAAAATACACAACAGAATTTTGCTATTCCTCAGGAAATTCTTCAAAATGATATCCTAATCAATGAAATTTTATTTAATCCTGCAGGCGATGGTGTGGATTATATTGAGATTTATAATAATTCCAATAAAACCTTCGATTTAAATGACTTATTCCTTGCTTCAAGAGATGAATTCTGGATACTAAAATCACAAACGAATGTTGATAAATCCGGGTATTTATTTTTCGGGCACGAATTTATTGTGCTAACAACGAACCCGGAAATTGTTAAAGAACAATACTTTACCACTAACCCCAATGGCTTTATTCAAATGCAGAGTATACCATCCTTTTCAAATGATGCGGGAATAGTTGTTTTAAATAAAGCAGATAGTTCTGTAATAGATGAATTTCATTACAATGAAGATATGCAATTTACCTTACTTAATTCATTTGATGGGATTGCCCTGGAGCGTATTGATTATAATACACCTACAAACGAAGAAGCAAACTGGCATTCCGCATCTAAAAGCTCAGGATATGGAACTCCTGCCTACGAAAATTCACAGCATAAAGTAATAACCGGTATAGAAGAAAACATAAATATTGACCCTGAGGTTTTTTCACCTGATGAAGATGGATACAATGATGTTCTCCATATTCAGTATAAATTCAATGATCCTGGTTATGTAGCAAATATTGTAATATTTGATTCACGTGGAAGATTTGTAAAAAATCTAGTCAAAAACGAACTACTTGCTATAGAAGGTATATTTTCATGGGATGGAACTAACGAACATGGTTATAAAGCATCAATAGGACTATATATTATTTATTTTGAATTTTTTGATTTGAACGGAATAGTTAAAAATGTTAAGAAAGTATGTGTGTTGGGATCGAAATTATGAAATTATTTTTTTATTTTTACATTTGTTCTTAAAATTAAAATTCTAGCGAAAAGAATCCTTCAATATTTGCAATGAAGTTAATAATGAAAAAATATTATATTTCAATTCTTCCATTTCTATTGCTTTCTCAAATTTCGTTTGGACAATGTGATAATACGCTAATTGAAAAATGCAAAAATGAAAACGGAAATTCAAAATATTTAAAACACTTCAGAATTAGATTTGCTGAATCAAAAAGTGCAAAGAAAGCTTCAATTGCAACATTCACTATATTGCTTAACAAAGGAAACCATTATCGTTTCAATGTTAAAAATGATGCATCTAAAGAAGGTGAAGCTATCTTAAATCTTGTCGAAGCTAATAGACTTATTGCAAGTAATTATCTTCCTGAGTCAGGAAAACAATATTCTTCATTTGATTTTTATTGTAAGAAAACGGGCGCTTATTACATTGAAATGACATTCAAAGATGGCAAAGCAGGATGCGCTATTGGTATGATCTCCTTTGTTGAGGTTTTTAACCCGAACTAGCTTTTCTCTCCAGGTTTTTCTTCTTAATAATTATAAATAAGTACGACACAAAAAATGGTATTAATGGTATTTTATACCTGACTAACGAACCAAAATTTGATGTTGATAATCCTATTGAAAAACCAAAAGTCAAAACAAACACTATTGAGAAAACAAGTAAAGATTCCGAGGAAGTAAATTTAATTATTGAAAATGGTCCCACCCTTATAAGGATAATAAACAATAATATTAATAAGAAAAAATTTTCAAGGCCAGCTAAAAACATTACAGGATTATTTGATTCCCAAATAAATGGTCTTAATAATCCAGCAGTTATTGCTTGAGGGAATTTTGATAATATTCCAGCCACTGTTGGACTAATAACCCCAATATCAAATGAATTTCCCTCATAGTAGGCCATTTTTAAATCTTCTTGTGTTACGATAGCTTTTTCAACCAAAAT
>DAOVJU010000497.1 GCA_030632095.1 Chlorobiota bacterium | reverse complement strand
CTTGTTCTTCAGAGTCTATTATTCCATCCTTGGTAGCCTGATGAATGATCATGTCGTACTCATTCCTTGTAATTTTTTGATCTTCAATGGCTTTTTCAATTATCATTCGTAGTTTTTTTGCACTTTCGCTTGTTTCCATTCTATTTTTATATTATGGTTTAACTATTATTTTAGTGGATAAGATTAAATGCGTAAATGATTAAATGCATAAATGATTAAATGTGTATTTGTTATTATATTGTTCCTATACGATGAATTTTCAGTTTTTGTCATTTCATATTTTAATTTCAAAAATTATCCAATTACAGCAGCTATCTCTTCTGTCATTTCAAGGTTATGATAAACATTCTGAACATCATCGTTATCTTCAAAATCTTCTATCATTGATAATACTTTTTGGGCTGAATCTAAATCTAAAACTTTAGTGTCATTTGGTATACGTTCTAATTTTGCACTTTCGGCTTCAATACCCATTTCATCGAGTTTTTTCTGGACGTTTCCAAAATCTTCCATTGCTGATGTTATGATAAAAACATCTTCTTCTATTTCAAATTCCTCAACTCCTGCATCTATTATTTCAAGTTCAAACTCTTCAGGGTCTAAATCTCCTTTTTGAACAGTAAATACTCCTTTTCGATCAAACAAAAAGCTTAAGGAACCGTTTGTTCCTAAATTCCCGCCTTTTTTAGAAAAAATTGACCTGATGTCACTAACTGTCCGGTTATTATTGTCAGTTAAACATTCAACGAAAATTGCAATTCCACCCAGAGCATAACCTTCAAATGTGGCTTCCTGAAAATTGGCATCGTCCTTATCTGCCTTTTTTATAGCCTTTTCGATATTATCTTTTGGCATATTTACTCCTTTTGCATTTTGCAAAGCAATACGTAATCTTGGGTTTCCTTCCGGATCATGGCCACTTTCTTTAACTGCCACTATGATTTCTTTAACAACCCTTGAGAACATTTTAGAGCGTTTTGCATCTGCTGCCCCTTTTTTTCTTTTTATGGTTGACCATTTACTATGACCTGACATATTATTTGGTATTTATGACGAAACTGATTCTTATTTTTCTTTGAAGTGTAAAAATACAAAAATGTGTTTTAATGTGCTAATGAGTTTTGAGCACTCAGCAATTTTCTTTTGTTATTTTCTTACCACCAAAGCACAACTAGCGTCCGTTGTGCTTTGTTTCTTTTATGTTTTTCTTGATTGATTATATATCAATTTAAATCTAGTACATTTTAATATTTCCAGCAAAATAGAAGGACTGTCTAGATATTAATATTAATTGATTAGTAAAATAAGCGGACGCTAGTATGGACGGGATCGCAACAAAGATAAAAATATATTGCAATTTTAACAGGAGATCCCGGATATCCTCCTTTGTCGGATTCCGGGCTGAGATAACTGGCAAAAAAAGATAAATAAGCCTTAAATTATTCATCAAGGTTTAATATTTAAATACAAAATGTAACTTTGCCAAAATTTTGAATTGTGTAACATGGGGAAGAATAAGTTTGAGAATTTAGATAAATTGAAAATATTGCCAAATACAGGCGGGAACGGCCAGAAAATATATATCGAAACTTATGGCTGCCAGATGAATGTTGTTGACAGCGAGGTTGTTGCAGCTATCATGACAGATAATGGCTTTTCCATTTCAGAAAATCTTGAAGATGCTAATATAATTCTGGTAAATACATGTTCTATTAGAGAAAATGCAGAACAAAAGGTCAGGCAACGATTAAATGATTACAAAAAATACAAGAAAAAAGATAAAGGCATCCTGATTGGTGTGATTGGCTGTATGGCTGAACGTTTAAAACAAAAATTGCTTGAAGAAGAAAAACTGGTTGATATGGTTATCGGGCCGGATGCTTATCGTGACCTTCCTAAATTAGTTGAGGAAGCAGGTTCCGGCCAGCAAGCAATAAATGTTCTTTTATCGCGCGAGGAAACTTATGCTGATATTAACCCGGTCAGGCTGGGAAAAAATAATGTCACTGCTTTTGTCTCTATAATGCGTGGTTGCGATCAAATGTGTTCTTATTGCGTGGTTCCGTTCACAAGAGGTAGAGAGCGAAGCCGGGATCCATATACCATTATCCGGGAAGTGAATGATTTAATTGCAAAAGGATATAAAGAGGTTACATTGCTCGGTCAAAATGTTAATTCTTACATATGGGAAAATAAAGAAAACAACAGGAAAATAAGTTTTGCCAGTTTGTTGGAAATGGTGGCTAAAACAAGCCCGGATTTACGTGTACGATATTCTACATCGCATCCTAAAGATATGACTGATGATGTTCTGCATACCATGGCAAAATATGATAATATATGCAAAAACATTCATTTGCCTGTTCAATCAGGTAATAACCGGGTTTTAGAAAACATGCGGAGAGGTTATACACGTGAGTGGTATATGGATAGAATAAGGGCTATAAAAAAAATATTACCTGGTTGCGGACTATCTTCAGATTTTATTACCGGATTTTGTGATGAAACCGAAGAAGAACATAAAGATACTTTAAGCCTGATGAAATGGGCCGGATTTGACTTTGCTTTCATGTTTAAATATTCAGAAAGGCCAAATACATACGCTGAACGAAAACTGAAAGATAATATTCCTGATGAAACGAAATCACGCCGATTGACCAAAATTATTGAGCTTCAAAACAAGCTTTCATTGGAGAGCAACAAAAAAGATATAGGTAAAACTTTTGAAGTTTTGGTTGAGGGTGTTTCAAGAAAGTCAGATGAACGCTTATTTGGCCGGAATTCACAAAACAAAGTTGTTGTTTTTGACCGGGGCAATATTGAAATTGGGGATTATGTAAATGTGAAGATCACAGAATGTACTTCGGCTACTTTAAAAGGTATTGTTGTTTAACTTAATTGCTCTTGAGCCATCTTTATTTTCGGAAATTTTAACTTTCAGACAATTTTCAGGTAGTAATTCTTCGATTAATTCAGGCCATTCTATGTAACATATTTCCCCCGAATAAAAGTATTCTTCATATCCAAAGTCATAGACTTCTTCAATAGTTTTAATTCTATAGAAATCGAAATGGAATAAAGGCCTGGCTTCAGTTGTTTTATATTCATTTACAATTGCAAATGTTGGACTGCTTACCTGGTCGGTTACATTAAGTTCGTTGCATAAGGCTTTTATAAAAGT
>DAOVJU010000047.1 GCA_030632095.1 Chlorobiota bacterium | reverse complement strand
TTCCGGAAGATCAATCAAATTAGCAGTAATTTTTCTGTTGGGATGCACAAGCCAACTTTGAACAATTGGATAACTGGATGCAGTAATATTAGAACCATCAATTTTATTGGCATACCAGCCATAACCATTTTCAAGTGGTAAATTTGTATTTAAAAAGTTTTGAGCAGTAGAAACAGTAGTATTCCAACATTCATTTATTGTTATTATTTCAGGTGATACTGCTTTGAAAATTCTTTCTAATCCGGGTATGCGTTCCGGGTCATCAAGCCCGCCAATTTCATTTTCAAAATCGTTTTGAATATTGTAAGTCATCAATCGCAATAAGCTGGAATCTTCTTTTTGTATCAAAATAGGTTCTACAGGGGGAACATCCGTATTATCAAAAACATAAGTAAAAAAAGCTCCTTCATTTGGAATATTATCTCCATTTGTTTCAGAATCTGTAAAACATAGATTAATAGTATCTCCCGTGAATAAATTATTAATACCGTTTGGTTTTGCATCTCTTCCAATGGCAATTTCAAAGATATTACTTGTTACAGTAGGCAAAATCCGTAATTGAATATTTGCATGATAGATGTATTCATAAGAGCTGTTTAGATTGAAATAGCCATATTTTTGGCCAAAATTCCAGCTCATTTCCGAGCCAATACCATTTACCATGTAACCTGTAGAAGAATTATTATCTGTATCAATATTCAGGTAAATATTGTTATTGTCTGATAAATCTGTTTCTTCGCTAAACTCTATTTTAATAAATAAGAAATCATTATCGTTTGCTACCGTAAATTTCAGAAAATCAATTTCTTCACCATCATCAGGGTCATCTTCATGCGAAAAGATTGCATTCTCCCAGTCGCCAAAAGTTCCATCAATATATATTGGCAGAGCCTGTGGTTTAACCGTAATGTTTATAAAGCAAAGAATTATTATTATTATGTTTTTCTTCATTTTCTTCTTAAAAGTATTTATGATCTAAATATACTGTAGCTTATTGGGATTTGCAATCCAGAACAAAAAGTAATTGTCATAGCGAGTCCCGAATGCTTTAGCGATCTGTTAGTTAAATATTTCATTGAGATGACTAAGGACGAAGCAATCTGCTAATTAAAAAGGAGATAGCTTTGTTCTTGAAACAATAAATTGAGACTCAAAATAATGAATACTTAAAAACAAATAAATTTAAAAAAAATCAAAAAACAGGGTAAGGTTTTGCTATTGAATGGAACTATTTATTAGAAATCATTATGTTTATAAATGATTAAATTTTTAAATATTCACTAAAACTTAATAAAATGACAGGAAACATTGCCATGGATGTATTTATAGGACTCGTATTTATATATCTGCTCTACAGTCTTTATGCAACAATTATTATGGAGTTAATTGCTACTTTATTAGGCTTGCGAGCCAGGAATTTAAGCTATGCCGTAAGAAGAATGCTTAGAGATGAAAAACAATTCAAATTTAAGATTAGTAAACTTCTAAGTAGAAGCGGTACAGCCATCACAAATTTTTATGGAAAATCACTAAATCTTAAATCATCAAAACTATTTGATGACTTCTACAAACAGCCTTTAATTAAATATCTAAGCAGCGGCAGTTTTTTTAACAGACCTTCGTATTTAGATCCCGGGGAATTTTCAAAAGCACTGGTAGATTCATTAAAAGGTAATTCTAAAAAACCTAACCTGTTAGAAAAGATTAAGGAAACCATTTCAAAACTCCCTGAAGATTCGGATACAAAAAAACATTTACAATCATTGCTTGAGGATGCAAGTGACGATATCCAGCATTTCAGGCTTTTATTAGAAAACTGGTTTGATAGTACAATGAAACGCGTAATTGGCTGGTATAAAAGAAAAACACAGTTCCTCTTGCTAATCATAGGGTTTTTAGTAGCTGTAATTTTTAATGCCAGTACTTTTCAAATAGTTGATAAGTTGTCAAAGGATGACAAAGCGAGAGAACAACTTGTCAATCTGGCTACCAGTTATATTGAGGAAAATAGTGCTATTCTGAATAATCTCGACTCTATAAAACAATTAGATAGCAGTTTTCATATAAAGCTTGATACCTTATTAAGTATAAGAGAAGATCTTCTTAGTGATATTAATGAAGCAAAAACAATTGTAAATATCAATTGGCCAAGAATTGATTCTATCAAAATTGATACTATACCCAAATATTTTTCAAAAGGAGAAAACCTGCGTCAAATGGATAAAAAAATGGTAATCATAACTAAAAAATACCCTGTTACCGCTGTTTTTTACCCTGTAGGTATTGATAAATCAATTTTCATTAAATCGTTAAAAAAGGAGAAGAACGGAAAGAAAGTATTTCATCTGAACAAGGTAAAAAGTCACGTAATGTTCAATAAAAAAAAGTATTTCCGAAATGTTTTATTGAAAAATTTTTGGGGCTTTCTGGTTACAGCATTGGCCATTTCACTGGGAGCACCATTCTGGTTTGATTTACTGAATAAGTTCATTCAATTGCGAGGTAGCATAAAACAAACGACTAAATCTTAATTACAAAAAACAAATTACTTAATAATAAAAACTGTAATGTTATGATTCCAATAAAAATTAAAAAAGATGAGGGATATGTGAAGGTTTATTTTGAAATTGATGGTACCCCAGCGTGGGCATATGAATATCATGAAGATCAGGACTATAACAATGATTCTAATTCTGGCAGACCCGCAAATCACACATTAGGAGAACCTTTTGAACTAATTAAATCCCACCATTCCTGGAAAATAATGCTTGTTAATCCTTCTGATCATAAAATAAAAGTTGATGTAAAACTAATTTGGAAACAAGTAGTTCAGGGTACTAATAAGGAAATCCAAACATGGATTAAAAAAAGCATCGAAATAGAAGTCAATGGAGGTGAAAAATTATCTGATTCAGGAATGATTATAAAAGTATGATTATGAAAAAGATTAGTTTTATTGTAGCCATTCTAATAGCATGTAATATCCATGCTCAAAATGATACCGACTATACATTAGATTCAATGTATATTGATTTTTCAGTACCTGATCTGAGTGCATTTAGTTTTTTAGATATTGAAAGTGATGAAATCGTCAGGCCAGGAAATATGAAGAAACTAGCCTATGGAATTTCAAACTATCTTGATAGTGATGGAACTCTCAGGCCGGGATTTGCACTGGAATACTCTCCCCTGAATTTTTCAAAAAAGCATAATCAGAGCTGGTGGGAGAGATCTTTTAGATACGAACAATTTGCATTAACTTCTGGTACTGTTCAGGATGATTCCCTGGGACTTCGTTTTGCCCTGGGATTTAAATGGGTTCCCTATGACAAATCAGATCCTTTTGGTGACAATGGATTCTATAAGCACATTATTGATAAAGTAGTTGCTTTGGAAAAAGACTCAAAAGCTCAAACTTTGCAAGATGCTTATATTTCATTTTTAAATAATGTGACATCAGATTTGGAAATTACTCTTAATATTATTAATAAAACCTTCGACTTTCTTAATGAAGACACAATAAAAAAACACGAAAAGGAAGTAAAGTATTTACAAATTAATGCACCTATTGAATTCTTTTCCAATAGATTAATAAAAGCATTAGATGAAATAAACATATATAACGAAGAGCACAATGACGCAATATATCATTATTCAAAAGCTTATGTAACCTTATTGATTGATCATGTTGATTTTAATGAAAAAGTTAAAAAAATAGTAGTTAATGAAAAAAAAAGATACAAGGAGAAGAATTGGAATGCCTCTTCATTTCTAATTGCTGGAGGAATTGTTGGAAATTCCACTACATGTAAATACAATGATCTGAAATTTGAAAAGTTAGGTACGATCTTTAGTTATGCACAGAAAATACCGTCAAAAAAGGAAAATAGTAAAATAAAAAGTCAGGCTCTTTTTCAATTTAAGCTTGAACATGATGTTTCTGATGTTACACTATATGATTTAAAATGGTCTGTAGGTTCCAGAACACTTATTGGTAATGCTAACAATAGACTATCAATTGATATTTTTTACTCAGCATCCAGATTAGATGAAGAAATGGAAGATTATGATCAAATAAGATATTTACGATATACAATTGGCACTGAACTAAAATTAGATGAAGGAACATGGCTGGAACTTGCTTTTGGTGGTCAAAGCTTTTTTGAAGGTGATAAAGGAACGGCAATAATTCCTTCTTTTGGATTTAAACACGCCATAAATACCGGTAAGCGTAAATTTAATTAGTTATTTGATTATAATAAAATCAGTAAACTATTAAGAAGCCTTTTATAAATAAAATTACTATTTGTAATAAAAAATTACATCGAAAATGCAACAACTCGAAATCCAAAAATTTGACCTGGCAAAAGATTCAATGAGCAGGATCAAAAAAAAAGAAATTGCCAAGGAAATTAAAATAGTTGCCGAAGGCGATTCCTGGTTTAATTATCCGTTGGTACTTGACGTAATTGACCATTTACGTAAAATGAAATATTGTATTTCAAGACAGGCAGAGCCGGGCGATACCCTTGAAAACATGATCTTTGGCTCTGAATATAAAATAAGCAGGAGACAAAATACGGTTACTAATTTTGGCCAACTGGACTTGAAAGAAACCCTGCAGGATATAAAATCTTACAAAGCCAGTTTTGTTCTGTTTAGTGGTGGAGGAAATGATATTGTAGGAGATGAAATGCGTTTTTATATAAACCACCGGCTTTCCGGTAAAAACTTAATACGCAAAGCCATATTTACCAACGTGGTTTATAAGGTATTAAAACCAATGATCCTTGACTTTTGTTACAAAGTTTGGCATGTGGACAAAAAAATAGATATCCTGATGGATGGATACGACTATGCCAAACCCAACGGAACATCTTATTATCGTATAAAAGGGCCATGGTTATTGCCAAATTTTGGCACTAAAGCTATTGAAGACCGTAAAGTACAGGAAAAAATAATAAAATACCTGGTAGACACTTTTAACGAAATGCTGAAAGAAATTGCCCAAGAAAACACCCATTTCCATCATATTGATTTACGTGGTATGTTTCCTTATGATCATCAGTGGCACAACGAAATTCATTTACGTAGTAACGAATACAAAAAAGTGGCTTTAAAGTATCACAAAAAGATGGTAAGTATTTTAGGTTATGATCCGTTGAAAAATTGAAATATTATTTAATAGTTTTAAATATTCTGACAATAGTAGAGTTTAACTTTTTTGGAATAAATAAGAATATTTCGGAATTTCATCTGTATAACAAGTCATTAGTATTGACCTAAAAGTATTAATTGAATAATTTTAAGCATAAATTAAACGTATAATAAACATTTTATATAAAAATATAATAGGAATCCTATTATAAATATGTTGGCGGTAATGCATTGGTGCTGAATAATAATTTATGAAATTTTATAAAACAAAAATACTGAAAAACAGAACAAGCCGAAAATCTGAATTTAGAGTAGGCAAAAACGAAAACTATTATCATGAAAAAAAACAATTCCACAAAAACTAAGGAGTTTGTGGTGCAGCCCGAACGCAAACATTTTCAAAACATGCTTGCAAAGAACCCGAATTATTTTGGCAATATTCCGGGAAGTAAATTAAAAGCAAATTACACACTCATTTCAAAAACTGATTATGAGCAGCTTACTTGTGTCGGATATAATCCGGATACAGAGAACATGGAAGCTACTTTTTCAATTAAAAAATCAGTTGGGTTTTCCGGTAATTTATGCTCAGCCGGATCGTTTGAGTATATACGATTCTATCTCGACTTTCATGATGGAGCTGGTTTTATTGATCAGGGAATTGTTGCTATAAATGTACATAATATTACAGGCTCAAATGATTGCAACGGAAATTCAATTTTTCCGATTATTTATACTGCAACACTTAAAAAGAAAACATCTAAAACTTCATCTTGCACAAACCCCGTATTGCCTACTTTAAAAGCAATTCTATCATGGAGTATAGAGCCACCTGTTAATGCTCCCAGTTGGCCACCAGTTTGGGGAAACGTAATGGATTGTGACGTACAATTAAAACCTGCTTTTATAATTGAAGAGGTTTCTTCTGATATGTCAGAATATTTAACTCTTGCTATTGATTCACCTCACTTAACTTCAAAACAATTATCAGAAATTACAGGAGTTGATATTTCCCAATTCAAATTACAGCCACAATCGCCACATCTTGCAGATCTTGTAAAGAAATCTGCAAAATTCAAAGTACCCGCAAAACGATTTGCATATAAAGCAGTTCACAATATGATAAAATATCCAATATCTGAAATTACCTTGATGGATAAGGCTATTTTGAGTGATGCAAAAATTAGTGTGTCCCAGCTTATTGATGAGTATAGCGTAGCAACTATGGATACCTCAAAAGCAAATGTTGACTATGAAGAATTAAATTGTGTAGGTCTGGATTATAATACAGAAAGTTTAGTTGCTACCTTTAAAATAAAGAAGAAATATGGTTACAGTGGTGATTTATGTGAGGATGGTAGTAAGGAATATATTTCATTCTGGATTGACTGGGATGATAATTGCTCTTGGCAATATCTGAATACAGTAGAATTAAAAGTGCATGATATACAAATGAATGGTGACAGCTTATGTTACAGCGTTTCACTTCCATTAGATTCTACTTATCATAAAAAAATATGTAGCAATCCGAATATGATTCGTATTCGTAGTGTATTGTCATGGAATGTGGCTCCATCTACTACCGATCCTGATAAATTAGAATATTATGGAAACAGAGTAGATGCGCATATTCAAATTAAACCAGGTGTTGAAATAAATCCGGGCGATGTAATTCCATTATTTGATGCTATTGGTGGAATTGACGTTGCTCATGTGGATGATGCCACCGGTTTAACAAAATCGGAATCTATCTTTGTCTTTAATGGTTTAAGCGTACCAACAAATGCTCCGTTTGGAGGAGTTGTGGTTATAAATGGACCATCATTCCCTGGTTACCGCTATAAGATTAAAATTACTAATTTAATTGATGGAACAGTTTCCTATGCAAGTAATTCATTTATAGCCGTCGGGGGGTCGTCTTACTCTTCTGGTAATCAACATACTAACCAAGAAGTTGATAGTGAAGGATTTTATCATTTCCTCGATCATGATAAAAATATATTAAAAGTGTTAGCAAGAATTACTCCGGGAACAGATGATAAATTCCTTATTGAGATGGAAATAGATACAATTCCAGATGTAGTTTCTAAAACAATTCAAATGAATAACACTAAGCCGATACTAAATTTAACAGTTGATGATGGAGGCGATTGTACGTATTATACAAAAGGAGATACCATTACAGGACATTATTATGTGTATGATAAGCATATTCATAGTTGGAAATTTGGAAACACATGGGGGGCTGCAGTAAATGGCACCTTCAATACACCAGGCATGCCGGGAGTTGCTTTCAATATTCCAACTCCAGCCAATGCATATCCATGTGGAGATGTTTCACTGTTTGCAAAGGATAAAACAATTGTAAATAGTCAAGGCTGGGGTTATGAAGCTTGGGCTTCTTATAACATTTGTTTGAAAGAGAATGAATAATTGTAAGTAATTATTAAAAGTTGCCGGATTATTTCCGGCAACTTTTTTAGAAAATCAAACATATGAACGAACTTGAAAAATACTTAATTCTTGTGATTGTTGTTTGACGGCTCACGCATTTAATCAGTTCCGAAGATGGTCCGTTTGATTTAATAATTAAATTAAGAAAATTATCGGGTAATACTTTTTTTAGAGAATTAATGAATTGTTTTTATTGCCTGAGTATCTGGTTTGGATTGGCATGCGCAGGTTATGCAGGAAATGATTTAATAGAAATAATCATGCTAACAATATACTATTCAGGTGTATCTATATTACTTTAGAAATTAACTAATAAAAAATTTATTTGAACTATGTGTAATTGCAATCAAAAACGGGCAATATATTCGTCAGAAAGTAATCAGTCACAAAAAGGAATGGTGAAAGTAATACTTAAAGAAAATACTCCAACAGTACTAAATGGAGACATAACTGGAAGAATATATGTGTTCAGGAAAATTAACGATTTAAATTGGGTGGATAAAAGAGATGTGATGAGTATGAATGAAATAAACGGATTGCAGATATTTTATTAACTAAATCTTGTCTTGTCATATTGAAAAATTAAATTGTTATTAATCAATTAAATATAACATTCTTTTAATTCATATCACAATTACTTACAATGAGTTGAAACTTAAAATTGAAGCAACGCTTTATAACTAAACTATAAGCAAAGTGGGTTGAATGTCTTGTCCTGAAATAGTTTGACATTATTCCGTTATTTCAATTGACCAAATATTTTAAAAAGTGTAACTTAGCTATACTTTCAAAAAGAGTAATGAAAATAAACAGAACTATGTATCATAAATTCTACAGGAATTCAATTATAGATAAATTGACACCAATTAAATAAACAGAAATGGAAGAAATTTTTAAATGGATAGGAGCGGCTATTCTTATTATGTTATCCTTGATCAGCGGATACAAAGTTATCAAGCAAAGAACAGTAACTAAAAATGTGATCACGCTTGTTATTGTGACCGTAATGTCAACATTAATACTTTTCGGAATTCGCCCAGCGGTAATAGAATTTTATAGATTTAAAGTTCATTTCAATCCAGATAGCATCATATACTCTAATGATTCTGTAATTCAAGAGGTATTATCCAAAACAAATATAATTTTAGAGATTGATCCTGCTAATCCTGAATTCTGGACTACTGATAGTAATTTTGTATTCAAATGGTATAATGCTCCGTATGGATTAGCAATTGATCTGGGAAAAATGAATATGAATAATATAAATAATCTGAATGTTACTTATCAACTTCTGCTCATTGAGGGAAATGATGATGAAGAAAGGAAAGAATTTCAAAGGAGATATAAAAGAATGAAAGAGTTTTTATTATACATGGAAAAGCATAATACACCGGTTCGGAATAAGGTTGAAATAAAGGTCCTTGAAAATGAAAGAATTCCCTCAATCTCAATCTACTTGTTTAGTAAGGAGAATAAACCGGTGTCAAACTTTTATATAGATCCTCTGATTAACAAAGGCGGCAAAACCTATAAAGCTTTTCAGACCTATAGTGAGTCTGTGGTATTTTTCCTGGATAAGGAATTTGAGGATTCGTGGGAGATTGCCAAAGAAATACCAATGGATAGCATATTAATCAAATGAAGCAAAAACAAAAAGTGCAGTCTATTCTTAAATTGGGCGACATCAAAATTAATGGCGACAGATCCTGGGATATACAGGTGCATAATCCTAAACTTTATGGGAGGATTTTAGCAGGAGATTCTATGGCTTTAGGCGAATCATATATGGATGGATGGTGGGATGTTGATTCGCTTGATCAGTTCTTCTGCCATATTTTTCAGGCCAAATTACATGAAAAAGTTAAAAATATCGGCCTTCTCTGGACTATATTGATGGTAAAAATATGGAATATGCAAAACATCTCAAGGGCTTTTGAAATTGCTTACAAACACTATGACATTGGAAATGCTTTCTTCAAAAACATGTTGGATAAAAGATTAGTATATAGTTGCGGTTATTGGAGGAATGCCGAAAACCTGGATCAGGCACAAGAGGCAAAACTGGATTTAATATGCAGAAAGTTACAACTCGAACCCGATATGTCTGTTCTGGACATTGGTTGCGGTTGGGGTAGTTTAGTAAAATTTGCCTCTGAAAAATATGGGGTGAAATGCGTCGGAATCAATGTTTCCAAAGAACAGTTGAAGTATTGTAATGAGCTTTGTATGGGACTTCCTGTTGAATTTCGTCTACAAGATTATCGCGAAGTCACTGAAAAGTTTGATCGTATCATTTCCGTTGGAATGTTTGAACATGTAGGACCTAAGAACTACCGTACCTACATGAAAGTTGTTTATAATTGCTTAAAACCCGATGGATTGTTTTTATTGCATACAATCAGTAAAAATGTCACATCAAAATCATTTGATCCCTGGACAAATAAATATATTTTTCCTAATGCATATTTGCCTTCAGCCAGGCAAATTACAACAGCATCCGAAGGATTGTTTGTTATTGATGACTGGCATAGCTTTGGAAAGGATTATGATAAAACCCTAATGGCCTGGTATAAAAATTTTATTACGAACTGGGATTCTATAAAGGAAAATTACAGTGAACGCTTCTTTAGAATGTGGAAATACTATCTGTTAAGTAGTACGGCTAATTTCAGAACAGGAGAACACCAGCTGTGGCAGATCGTATTTTCAAGAGAAGGGAGGAAAGCGGGCTATCAAAGTATCCGTTGATGTTTATTGGGTGCAATTCCAGGTGTATTGTATGCACATTATATTACATGTATAAATCCAACCGGTTTTACAATAGATGAATCAATTTTTATTTTTTTATTGACTTTCACTTGTTTATTCCTTAAATTTCATATCCTAAAATAGAAATATTGGGCGATAAATTAAATAATTAAACAATTCAACTAACATTTTAAAACTTATCAAAATGAAAAACAAAACAACATTTACCAACAGTTTAGCTTTCTTTTTCCTTGTTTGTCTAATTTTCAATAGTTGCACTCAAGGACCAACAGATGTAACCGGTGAAATTACGGAGGCTAATAAAGGATTTATGGAAGCATTTAACAATGGTGATGCAAGTGCATTAGCTAAGAATTACACAAGTAATGCAAAACTGTTTCCTTCAAACAGCGATGTAATTGAAGGACAAGAAGCTATTGAAGGATTTTGGAATGCAGGCTTGAGTATGGGGCTAAAAAAAATAGTTTTAGAAACTGTAACTGCTGAAAGTTATGGAAATTTTGCCATTGAAGAAGGCAGATATAAAACTTATGCTGAAGGAGACCAAATAGTTGGTCAGGGTAAATACATTGTAACCTGGAAGAAAGAAGATGGACAATGGAAATTACATAAAGATATCTGGAACACAAGTAATCCTGCACCGCAGCCCAGGGCATCTTTAAATGATACCGTATGGGTTATCTGGAATCATATCAAAGCTGATAAAGTTTCACAGTTTGAGGATTTTAACTTTAACTACTTAGGACCGGCTGCGACAGATTATTATCCGCAGATTAAAAATACAGTCAGGTTGCTAAGACCTGTTGAACCAAACAAAGACGGAACCTTTACATACTTTTATTTAATGGATCCGACAATAAGCTCAGCCAGTTATGACATAATGTTTCATTTGACAGCTAAATACGGTGAGGAAAAAGCCAGTGAATATTATAAAATGTTTAAGGATTGTTTAAAAGACGGGAAACAGGATGGGATAGTGACAGTTCAAACAGCATGGTAACTAATAATTATGTAATATTACAAATCGCGTGCGTTTAATATATTGTAACGCGTGCGTATTTTATGAACTTTTCGACCCGGTCATATATATTTTTAACTTAATATCTTGATACAAAAAAACCCCGACAATTATCGTCGGGGCTTTTTGTGATTCAGCTGGGTCTAAGGTGTATTTTCTAAAACCCTTATTATTCTTTATTTTGGTGGTTACTATTTTCGAATTGCAAAAAATTTGCAAACAATATTAAAATATTTTGTAAACACATTTAATTTATTTGAATGAATCGCATTATTCATCTAACATTTCACTAATTATTTGACCAATAGATTTCATCCGGTAATTTTCCTTTAATAAATTTAACGAATTTAGTCTATAAATAATACTAGTTTTGGTAGTAAGAAATTGATTTGATAAATAGTTTATA
>DAOVJU010000355.1 GCA_030632095.1 Chlorobiota bacterium | reverse complement strand
GTTCCCGCAAAATATCGAAAAATATTTAAACTAACTTATAATCTATTGGTTTATAATGTTTTATTTTTAATGATCATTCAGTATCTGTAATTATAAACTGAGCAAAATAACTTAAGTAAGTCTACTTATGATACAGTTTGGCTGTCATAGAATTCATTAATCATGATATTACAATTTTACATTAATTCCAAATCGTATTCCTGCTGATTGTCTATGATGCGAATAATAATATGGCGTAGAATAAAACGAGTTCAAATTATACCGGTAAAATGGTGTTACCTCAAAACTGATATTTTGGTTTATGGAATAGCGGATACTGGTTGAAATATAAACTGACCAGACATATTTTCGAAAATTCGAATTTCCAGCTTCAACAGTCTGAGAGAAATCTTGTGGCTTGATGGTCCTTCCTGTATTAGACGAAAAGATGCCAAGTATTACACCTGTATTAGGTATGAAAATAAGCTTGTTGTAGGTGAATTGATAACCAACAAGCAAAGGGATTTCAAGGTATTTAATTTCATTTCTGAGAAGTGATTCGCTTAAACTTGAGTCGTTTTGTGTTTGCCACAAAGTGTCCGTTACATAAACCCAGGTTGTGTCGATGTTGTTGACAATAAAATATGTATCTACCGTATCGATAACGAAAGCAATTGTATCAAGACCGAATTCAAAAAGTTTGTGTATGAACTGTTCTTTAAAAACAGTTCTTTGAATACCTGACTGGCATACGATTTTCCTGGTTTGAAGTTCAAGGTTTGCGCCCCATGAATTACTTAGACCGTTTTTGGTATTGTTTTCGATTTCAGAAGTATAATTTGAATGGCCGCCGTTTTCATTATATTGACTAACCGATTGGAATGGTGAAACAAAAAATCCGGCAAACCATTGCAGATTATTTTGCCTGTCAATATATACAAATACTGTGTCAGTAACTATTATTGTATCACCAATTATAAAAACAGTATCATATTCTGTAATATTAATTTTACCAGGAACACTATCAGGATGTGAAACAGTAATGTTGTTGGGATCTGTCACCTGGGAATACAGCCCTGGCTTGGACAATAGTCCCAAAACCACGATGAAAAGGAATAATTTGGTAGTTATTGGTTTTGGTAAAATCATGTAATAAAACTAATACTATTTTATTCATATACCATCCAACAACTTTTTTTGTTTTTTTCGTTTTTTGTACAAAATTACGGTATCGCGGATTATAATATCGCTTTTCTTAATAATGATTGTCTTTTTAGTAGTATCAATATTCTTCAAGGTGGTTTCCTTTTCAACGTTTTCACCAGAACCAATGGTGTCTTTCATATTGCCGGTGATTTTATTTTCTGGCATCGTATCTGGCTCTATAACAGTATCACTGGTTTGCACCGTTGATGAAAGTTGTTCTCCAACTTTCAATTTATCAGGATGTTTTGTTGTTTTTTGCACATTGGTCTCAGCGGCTTGTTTAACAGCTTTTTCAGGCTCCGGTTTAGCATTTTCCAGTAAAATGAAATCACTTTGATTTATTAATTGAGTTTCCGGTCTGGGCGGAATCCTTTGAAGTGAATCATTAAAGTAGTAGGTAGAAGTATCGTTTTTTACAGAATCAGATTCCTCAATAAATATTTTTTGGATTTCCTGCTTCTCTTCAACCTTGTTTGAAGAAATAAAAAAATAATCAACTGAAACGACCGTTGCTGTAACAAAGGTTGTCACCGCTGTGACCAAATAATAGACGTTGAATTTTAAAGGATTGAATTTCAGAAAATTCATTTTAGTCACCTTTTTTTCCAATAGTAACCAATCTTTTGCTGAAGTTTCAATGGAATAACCACTAAATTTTTCTTCAAAAATATCTCCTATATTTTCAATCTTTTTTCGCACTTATTTTGTCAATTATCAATTTTTAATTTCTTCAAACTTCTTTGATATAAATGTTTTTGTAACAACTTCCTTGCCCTTAGCAACCTTGTACGTGATGTGTTCACATCAATTTTCAGCATTTTAGCAATTTCTTTATGCTGGAAATGTTCAATAAAATATAGGTTGAAAACCAATTTAAATGATTCCGGAATGGTGTCAAGGCTCTCTAAAAGTTCTTCCTTTGAAAAATCAGCTTTAACAATCAGTTCTAAATCATCTGAATACTCATTGATTTCAGAAGGGTACACAGAGTTTTCAATTATTTCAGGTTGCTGGTTATCAAAATCTAATATCTGGATTTCATTAATTTCATCAAGATCCCGGTACTGTTTTTGTTTTTTATTTTTATGATAATAATTAATGGCAGTATTAATCATTATTCTTTTAATCCAGCCTTCGAGGGAACCTTTGCCTTTAAATTGCTTTATTTTAGAGAATACTTTAATAAACCCTTCTTGAAGAATATCTTTTGCTTCTGATTCATTTTTCATGTACCGTATACATATTCCGATCATAACAGGAGAATATTTTTCAAATAATGCTCTCTGTGCATTGCAATTAAATTGCCTGCAACCGCTTAGTATTTCATGATCGCTCAATTCTATTCTTTGTTTCTGAAATATAGACAATGTGTTAACAAAAACGTTCCCAAAAATTATGAAATTCTAAAAATATTTATGAGTTCAGTCTAAAAAGTTTTGTTTTAGTCATTGGTTAACCAGCCCACGCCATATGATTCCCTGATGGAAGCCTACGTTCAATTATTAATTATGGAAGCTTTTCAAACCACCTTTTCGGACCAGAGCAAAAGGATTGAAAACATGTATTTCATTATGCCAGTAACAGGTCGTGCAATTGTGGAGGAAAACTTAATGATTATTTAACTATTATGAACCTTGCCCTATTAATTCTATTTCCTTATTAATCCTTTTTTTCCAATTTACCTCATCAGCTTGAACAAGTATAGTTCTAAAACCAAAAATATCCCCTTCCAGTTTTATATTTAAAGAATCATCAATATTAATATCAATATTGAAAGCCGGTGGAAACTTTGACAAAACGCGTTTTTCAATATCAATAGTTGATATGTGTTATTTACGGTTAACTATACCATTTAACTTAATATTGTGTCGTAAAAACAATTCATTAATATAATGTCTGGGCTGTTGAGAGCAGTTATACAATAATCATACTTTCATAATCATCTGTATATCAAAATATAAGTAGGTTTTAATTATTAATTTAGAGAATTATTTTATGCAAATAATTTTCAATAATTGAGTCCGGTATAAAAAGGTTTAAATTTGATTTTCAGTTGCCTAATCAATAATTGTTGTTATTATAAAGTAAATTCCTTCGGGATTTCTAGCCTTATATAATAAAGAACTTTAGTGCATTATAAAATCAGTATATGAGTATGCCAGGATGTTAAAAAAGTCAGGCAGGGTTTACTCTCTATTTAAAAAGTTTTACCTGTATTGCAGTAGGCCCCTTTTTTCCCATTTCTACTTCAAAGCTAACAACATTGCCCTCCTTTATGTCTTCAAGTAAATTATTTACATGTACAAAAACACTTTCCTTTGTTTCTGAATCCCTTATAAATCCATAACCTTTTGACTCGTTAAAAAAGGATACTATTCCTTTTCTTATTGTATCCATTTGTTGAGTAGAATCGCTTTTAGGTATGCTAATGTCGATATCTTCTGCTTTAATACTTTTCTTTTTGCTGGGATCAGGAGGAGTAGAAGTTATCATTCCATTTTCGTCGACATAGGCAATCATGTCGTCCAGACTACTTTTTTTTTCTTTTTCTTTTCTTGCCAATCTTTTTTTCTCTTTTTCTTTTCTCTTTTTCTCTTTTTTATTTCTTACTTCCTTTTTATTGAATGTTTCTTGTGATCTACCCATAAATTAATTTTACTTTATTAATAATTAAATTTCTTTGATAATATGATTGATTTTATATTAATATTCTAAAAAAGCACATTTTCCTTTCAGCAGGTTTTTTAATTTATGTAATCCTTTACTTCTGATTTGTCTGATACGCTCGGATGACATGTCGTATTTTAAAGCTATATCGTGCAGGGAATAGATTGGTGTACTGCACAATCCGAAAGACATGATTAATATCGTAGCTTCCCTATTGGTAAGTTTGTTTAAAGCTCGCTTTATGTTTGTTACAACAGATTCTTTCAGTATATTGTTATCTGGTGAAGGGATATTCCCAGTCTGAACAAAATCATACAAGCTAAATTCATTATCGCCATCCCGTGAAAGTGGCATATCAAAAGAAACCTGTCGCTTTTTTATATCGTTTGCCAGTTTTACTTCGTCGTTGGTACAATCAAGGTACTCGGCAATTTCAGTATCCGTTGGCTCCCGTTCAAATTCCTGTTCGAGATAAGGAATAGCCTTTGTAATTTTATTAATCGACGAAAGCCTGTTTAATGGCAAACGTACAATTCTGGTTTGATCTGAAATAGCCTGGATAATTGATTGGCGGATCCACCAAACTGCATATGAAATAAATTTAAAGCCCCGTGTTTCATCAAATTTTTTGGCAGCTTTTACAAGTCCAAGGTTACCTTCGTTAATTAAATCGGAGAATGATAAACCCTGATTTTG
>DAOVJU010000458.1 GCA_030632095.1 Chlorobiota bacterium | reverse complement strand
TTGTTCTAATGTATATCCGTACATTCGGCTGAAACCTTCGTTAACCCATTCAAAATTGCCTTTTGCGTCCATAATTACAACCGCATTATCTGTTTCACGGGCAACAATAGAAAGCTTTTCTAATTGCTTAGATTGAGCTAATATTTCTTCTTTTTGTTGATTGATTTCAGCAGTTCTTTTCTTAACAGTTTGCTCCAACCGAATATTTGCAGTTCTTAAACGCCTGGAATTAAGTCTTATTCCTGTATAAAATAATGATATTAATAATAGCACATAACTAAAATATGCTAAATAAGTACGGTACCAGGGAGGCAAAAAAGTAAATTTATAAATAGCTTCTGTCCCTTCGTATTCATAAATATTTTTTGCTTTGACTTTAAAACTATAAGTTCCTTCCGGTAAATTTGTATATTCCTTTTTAGTTTCATTTGTCCAATTGCTCCATCCGTTGGATGGCGGATCAAAACCCTCTAAAATATACTGAAATTGATTTGCAGGTTCATTTTCATAAAATGCTGCAGCAAATTCAAAAGTAATTGAATTATATTTATAAGGTAATGAATGTATTAATTGTTTTGGTTGAATTACTGAAGCAACAGTAAAATAATTGCCTTCTTTCAAAGAATCATTAAAATAAGTACCATTAAAAATAATAGAATCTTTACCAATAACTACTTTTCGAATAAGCGAGTGAAATCGGGTATTATAATTTTTGTTTATGTTTGGGTCATACCTGAATAAACCTTCATCTGAACAAGACCAGATTATTTCGTTTTTTTCAATAAATGATTTGTAAAGAGTAGGTAATCTTTTGAATGGAGTATTATTCCATAAGTAAGAACCATGTTTGTTTTTAGTCAATGTTCCAATACCTATATCACAGAATATCCAAATTTTGTTTTCTCTATCTACAAGAATCTGCGAAACGCCAAAATTTTTAGTATTAAACATTTTACCCAAAGATGTGTCAGGTATAAATTTTACAAGTGTATCGTCTGAACTAAGATTAGAAGGAATAATGGCTTTATATATCCCTTGTTGAGTAGCAACAATCAAGTTATTATTAATATAATGAACATAATTATCGTTGAGTTGTGGTAAACCATGTGTAGTATCATATCTATTTATTTGGAAATCAGAAAAATAATTGTTTTTAAATTTTAAATTAATTATCCCGTTATAATCAGTAGTTAACCAAAGATCTCCGTTGTTATCGCAAATAATTTTCCTGATTGGCTCATTAATTCTTTTATATTTTACAGGATCAAAAAATTTAACTACCTGAGAAGGTTTTATTTTCTCGCTATTATCAAAATATTTATTTTTTTCTTTTAAATAAAAACTCTTCATAGATGCAAGTCCATCAGATAGTCCAAGAAAAATAACATCAGGATATTTTTTAGAATAGCCAAAACAATATACTGTACCTATACTTGATAATTCTTTTGCTAAAGTGTCATAAATTTGAAGAACTTCTGAATGCGCAGATGCCAATAATTTATTTTTTATTGAAAAAAAATCCCAACAATCAGATTTAGTATTAATAACAGGTAAGAAATTGTTTTTATCATTAAGAATGTTTAATTTATAATCTGGCAGGTAATAAACACCTTGCATTGTACCTGCATATCTTTTCCCATTATGTTCTATTGTTGATAAAACAGCCCCATTAAGTCCATTTAATTCACTGAATTTTGTAAAAGGAGAACTAATTTCAATATTTGCAATTCCAATATCCAGCGCAGCCCACAAATTAGAATTTTTATCAATAAATAAATTTCTTACAGTATTGTTTTGTAAACCACGGCTTTTATTAATTACCCGAATTAATTTCCCATTATGATCCATAAAAATAATGCCGCCATTTAATGTCGCAAAAGCAAAGCAGTTATTATTAACTTTTACACCGGAATAAAGCCCATTTTCATAAATATACTCATCAATTTCCGTATTGAACTTTTTTCCTGTTAAATAAGGTATATTTTTATATACAATTTTATTTTTTAAAAAATGTTTTTCAAGGTCATAAATAAAAAAGCCTTTATACTGAGTTCCAATTAGTATTTTATTATCTGAATAAGGTAATATAACAATATAACCAAAATCGGAAATAAATTCTTCACAATTAGATAATAAGTGAAACAAATTATCCTTTACAATATACAAGCCACTGTCTCTTTGAATAATAAATAATTCATCATTCATTACAAAACCGTAAACAGGTGAATGTACAGATATAGTATTAATTGAGTCATTATTTAAATGAAATATATTATTATCTGTTATAAAATATATCCCATTAGTTAATGTACTATGTATTTCCCATACATCATAAATATTTATATCCTGGTTTATTTTGTTTTTTAATGATATGTACATTAATAGACCGGTAGAATCACTTGCAGTGTAGCCGAATTCGTTAAATGCACCTACATAGATAGTTCCATTGTTATTTATTGTAAGAGAACGTACAAGCGAATTGTTCGACACCTCAATTAATCTCCAGTTATTTCCATCATATTCCAATAAACCATCGGTATTTCCAAAATACATTATACCTCTTTTGTCCTGCACAATTGCCCAGTTTTGTGATCTTGTTTCATATTCTTTAGGTGTATAATTTCTAATAAAAGGAGAACCAAGTCCGCTTTGTGATGAAGTATATAACTCTTGAGTTGAACTGTATTTCTGAGAAAAGCTTTGTTGAATGTTGAATATTGATTGAAGGATGAATAATATAAGAGCAAAAAGGAATGTAGGATATTGCATTTTAGATATTTTATAATAAAGATAATTTAAATGTTCACATTTAAATTCTAAATCCCATAACCAGTACATCATCAACCTGGAAATGATGTCCTTTCCATGCATTAAATGTTTCTTCAATTACCTGTTTTTGCTCATTCATTGGCTGATCATAAATATTTAATAATAATTCATGAAACCTGTTCTTCATAAACTTGTTGTTTTTTATGCCTCCAAACTGGTCGATATAACCATCAGAATAAAAATATAAAAGGTCATTTTTACTTAGCTGAAATTCATAGGTATTGAAAGGAACTTCTTTAATATATGTACCAATAGGCATAGGATCGGAATTCGATTCAATTAATTCAGGATCGCCGTTGTTTTGTTTGCTATTTCTTATAATACAAAAAGAATTATTTGCGCATGCATATTGCATATTCAATGTTTTGAGATTAATTGAACATAATGACATATCCATACCATCATTTATATTTTGGCCTGCAAGTATTTCTTTTTCTAGTTCAATGGATGTAATTGATTGGTTTAATGAACTCTTAACATTATTTCTTAATTCATTAAGGGCTTTACCGGGTTTTTCGATAAGGCTTTTTTTAAGTGTTTTATTTAATAAGGTAATAGCCAGCATACTCATGAACGCACCGGGAATTCCGTGTCCGGTGCAGTCAACTAATGCAATGATAATATGATCCTTAATTTTATTCATCCAGTAAAAATCACCGCTTATAATATCCCTGGGTTTATAAAAAATAAAATGATCTATGAACCATAACTTGAATAATTCGCCTGAGGGTAAAACAGCAGATTGGATTTTTTGTGCAGATTCTATACTATCGGTTATTTTTTCCTTT
>DAOVJU010000020.1 GCA_030632095.1 Chlorobiota bacterium | reverse complement strand
ATTGAAATATTAGTTAGTCCAACACCATCAGGTGTATGGAATTCGATTTTAATAGCATTTATGCCTAGTGGTGAAAATTGAAATGTTTTAGATGTATATTTAGTATTATCGGTACTTTCATCTACTAATAATGTTTCAACATTACCTGAATTTACACCAAATATCTTCACATTACTAAAATTTGGTGCATCTAGATTATTAGCGGACTCAGAGTTACCTAAGCCCATAGCATAAGTAATAACAGGTCTATTAAAATGTATAAATAAAGTCTTTATCGCATCTGATGTGACATCTTTATTTATTGAGTGTAAGTCCTCAAAGAAATCACAAACCGAGCCTGAAAAATTATGTAAATCACTTCTGGCCTGATCTATATCTTTACAATAAACAGAATCACCATCTACAGCCAAAGGATTTTGAACACTAAGCTCTTTACCACCAAATATTAATTTCATAAATCCATTTAATAACATATCATTCTGTTTTTAAATTATCTTTTTTTGAACTGTCAATACTTGCTGTACTATCAATAACGCTTACTATACCTGTAGCCAAAGCCTTTAATGCAGCACCACCATCATTCGGAATTGGGACCCATGTATTTAATGCATTTATTATTTTATTTAATTCCGCATTAGTTTTGTTTAAATCCTGAATAGCAGTATCAAAACCACTTTTTAAATTATTAAACCCTGCAATAAAATCAACATCACCATTAAAATGAATAATTCCATCATTTAACAGCTTTACAAATGCTTTTATAGTATCACCACCTTCATTAGTTGAAAATATTTGTTTCTCACCTGGTTTAAGATCATCAAAAACAACTTTATTTATAAATCCAACACAAACAGGTTCTGAACTATTTGAAGTTTTAATATATAAAGCATCATAACCTTCAGGTACATTTGTTTCATCACCAAATGAACCAACCTGAAATGTATTAATATTATCAGTTTCACCAAATTTCAAAAGCTTTACAACTCTTAACCCTTCGTCAATTACACTTTCTATAAC
The DNA here is from genome assembly GCA_030632095.1 of Chlorobiota bacterium. Taxonomy (GTDB): domain Bacteria; phylum Bacteroidota; class Bacteroidia; order Bacteroidales; family B39-G9; genus JAADFW01. The sequence goes on along the minus strand of DAOVJU010000020.1, from coordinate 13,248 downwards.
TTTACTAATAACAATCATTATCTTTCGTAAATTTTTGAATTTAATAAATCAACACTACATGTTTCTGAACCGGCACGATAATTATAATTCATAGCATTTGCAATCATATTTGCGCCCTCAATATCATAAATTTCACCAACATCTGCAAAATGGTCATGAAACTCAAGCTTCAAACTATTTGATTTATAACTATCAAATTTTATTGCATCGGCTTGTTTTTGCGTACTATCAGCATCACCATCTTTTTGTATTTTTGTAATGGTCCTGATTTTTGATATTTCAGCAAATATAGCTTCGGCTTGCCGTGGGCTACCACCTTTGATTGATTTTTGACCAATTACCAAATATTTATTATAAAATTTTCTATAATTATGATTCTTTCCGGATTTAACTAAAATAGGTGGTGAAGCATTTGCACCTACTAATGTTTTTGTTATAATTAGTTCACCTTTTGCATTATGTGTAACTATTAGATTCCTTTGAGAACATAGAGTGTTTATAATGCTAGCTACATTTGTTGACGGGTTTTGATCTTGTAAAGTATATTTTTCATTAATATCTGAATTTGCCGAACTATCAAATTTCACCACAACATCAAAATTACTAACAATACTTTCAATTATTTCTTTTAGCGTTTTATTTTTAGTTTGAATTGGATAGGCTTCCAACGGTAAAGAACAATCTTCTAATATCCCGGTATTTGAATAACATTTATAATTAATAGGTTCCGGTTTATTATTATTAGGTTCTGATTTTGCAAAAACTTTACCTATAAAAATAATTACATCATTTCTTAAAACTTCAATTTCTGCAAACTCATAATCATCAATAACAAAAAAAGTATTAAAAGAAAAAGAAGATGATATTGCATCTAAATTTCTTGACAATGTAATATTATCAAAAAACTCTAATTTCTTACCGTTTACTTTTATTACTAAGCTGTTAGACATAATATTTAATCTTTGTATTTTTTCTTATAACCAAATCACGCCACGAATGTTTAATTGAATTTTTCCCAAACAAATCATTATTATTTATAATTTCATTTGTATTTTCTTCACTGGCAATTCCATATAATTCAAATGCTAATATTTCGGGTACTGTATCTTTTAATGTAATATGAATACTTTCTTCTTTTGCTTTTACGGATATTTCTTTAATTTCTTGAATACCTAGTAAAATAGTATTTTTTGCAGCACTGCTTAAATTATCATCAGGTGAATATTGAACAAATCCCTGTGTTTCAATATCAATTTCATCAAGTGAATCAACATAATCATTATACAATTGATTAGTTTCTAAAATAGTGCTATCAACTTGCGATTTATACCTATAATCATCTTCAGCACCAACATTTGAAGTATCTATAATATCAAAACCTGATACATCATTTTGACTTTCGGCAGGTGTTGCAACGGTAATAGAAATTGCACCTGAATTTGAAGCACCCGAAAGCTCTTTAAAAACTGCAATAACATCGCTTTGGTTACCATCAGGTGATAATGAATCAGTATCTGCATCAAGATCAACAATCAATGCATTTTGACCTTTCATTAATTCAAATCGGGTACTTAATGGATATAAAATACCATTCAAAGATAATTGACTTCCTGTATTTAATATCTGATTCATAAGTACCATAAATCTCAAAGAATCAAAAACAGTATCTTGGATTACTTGCCTGATATCATAAAATAAATTTGCAATATCACTATCCAAAACAGCATCATATACATCTTCTAAATTATCAACAAAATCACCTAAAATGTTAATTTCTTCAACTGAGGGTAATGTTTCAGCAAATCGTATTTCAGTAATCGTTTTTATTTCTAAATTCTGAGCTAATATCCTTTGCCTGTAATCAACTAAAACTAAAGGCGTATCATCTTTTATTGAATCCTGAAATTGCACATTAAATTCTACATCACCTTGCTTTGAACCATCCCAATTTATAGAAGTAGGTTGGCCTTTCAAATCACCATATAAAGGATGTTTTACAATCCATTCTTCAGATGGATCTGAAACACTAATTAAAAATGCTTTTAACTTATCTGAATGCACATAAAATAGTAAATCATAAACAGGACTAGCTGAACTATTTCGAGTTGGTTTTGTTCCAACTTTCCCAGCATAATTGTATGAAGCTGTTAAAGGATTGACTGAACCACCTTTAAATTTAGTTTTAAAATCATATTCAACACCATCACCTGTAGTAATTGAAAGTAATCTATAAGCATCTATGTCTTGCTGCCATGTCATAATTTTATCTTAAATATCTTGCTACCTGCTTTTCAGCATGTTTTATAAAATTCATATTTAATATTTTTGCGCTTTCAATTGCTGCCATATTTACAAAAGGCTTTGCATCAGTTAAATTAATTTTTCTACCCTTTCTATAACTTGCAATTGGTGTAGTTACAATTTCCCTTTTAAATTTTTCAGTTTTTGATTTTCTTATTTTACCAACTTTCACCAAAATACCTTTGTTATTTTTCTTGACTAATAAAGGTCGTTTTGTTTCTTTTGCTCTTTTTGCATCTGCAAAAAATAATTTTCCTTTTTTAGTTACAATTGGTGTTTTTTCCCTTTCCTTTAAATATGCACTTTTAACTAAACCTTTTGATGTTCTTTGATTTTGAGATGCCATAAAAGTTTTATGATGCAAAGTTCCTGCAATTTGTTGCTGTGCGATTTCTGTACTTGCAACGGATTTACTATTTTTAGGTGTTCCCTTTATCATTCCTGCAACTGATTGCATTTTTGAAATATTAAATCCCTTTGCCGGTGTATATCCTGAAAACTTTCTAAAAAATGTTTGTTTTTTTACAGCAAAACTTTTATTTGCTTGTTTTTTTAATGTTCTAAATTTTACATCTTTTGCCGAATCTGTCAAAGCAAACCGAATTGCATTAGGTAAAGCTGCCCGGTGTATTTTGGTCAACTTTAAACTAAATGCTATTAACTTATCTGATTTGAATTCTAAAGGCATATTACTTTTTTTCTAGTGCTAATAATCTTTTTTCCTGATTTTCAATCTTTTTATTTTGATCTGAGATAATAGATTTTAAGTTTTCTATCTCGTTAGTGTTTTTAATTCTAAATACCCTTTCATTATTGGCTTCAATAAGCATCAAAGGTATAATTTTTGTATCCTGTGTGCCCACAGGTGTCATTTTAGCATCTTTTTTAAGTGCCTTGTATTTTTTATGTTTTGTTACGATTATTTTTTTATCCTTTTTAAATATATTTTTTGATTTTACAATTTCTTCAACTTCAATATCTTTTGATAATATTTCATAATCTTCTGGCCAATATCCAAAATGTACTAATCTAGGGTCAATTAAAGCTAGTTTTTCAGCACTTAACCCGTAAAAAGTCCAATCAGGATTATCATGTTTTCCTAACGATTTATAAAATATAGCTGATTCTTTTGCTATTTTGTAAATATTTTCTGAATACTTAGGATCAATATTTTTTATATCTGTTTTTAACTTCTCTGAGGATGTTGATCTATAAAACCTACCACTTGTATCTATAAATACATTTGCCGCTGACCCGGTAACATTATTATAGGTTGGTAGTGATTTAAACTCCCCTGAAGTTTCGACCAAAAAAGCATCTGTAGAAAATGCACTTCCAACATTTAAAACGGGGTTCGGTGTTGTTGATGTGCGTTCTGAAAAAATCTCAAAAATGGAACTTCCCCCAAATCCTGTACCTTTTGCAACAACTCTAACAATATTATCACCTGCAGATTCTATTGTTACTTTATGTGAAAGTGTATCAGTGCCAAAACCTGCTTTATTACCTAAATAAGCAATTCCATCTACTACAGATTTCCACGTTATAATATTTGCTAAATTCTGACTTTCATATATAAATCTTGAATTTTTAGCAAAAAACCCACCACCTGCGACAATATCATCTTGAATAGTTATAGCTTGAGCTTCTGTACCATTAACAAATATATCTGTTAGTATTACGTTTGAGAATGTTAAAGCACCAATAGTTACTACAGATTTTAAATGAATCTCTTTTAACGATGTGCATCCTGAAAATGATATAACACTTGCATCATAACAATTAATTTTTTCTAATTTTGTACAATTAATTAATGCAAAAACTGATGATATTGATGGAACATATATATCTCTAAGATTAACACAGTCTTGAAAATTAGTAGTTGATATATTTGTTACAGATGGCAAAATCACTTCTCTCAAATTCGTACACCCACTAAATCCACCAGAAAAGCTGAAATCAGCTAAAGGAAAATTTACATATTCTATTTTTGTACAAGAAATAAATGATTGCTGACCAATAGATGTCATTATAGGAAAATGAATATCTATTAATTCAGTGCATAATTCAAAACAATTACTATCTGTAGTTGTTACAAAAGGAAAACTAATACTTTGTAATTCATGACAATTCTTGTAAGCATTTGGTACTATAGTTGTTGGATAATTGCTGCCACCTATTACTGAAATAATCTTATCTTTATCTGCTTGTGCGGATGGTGCTAAATCAAGACCGTTAAAATCACCTTCAATAGTAATTATATATCTTCCTGCATTTGTATAATTAAGTGTTTTTGCACCACCAACATCTGTAAACGAAACTGGCTGACTTCCATCACCTTTCATTACTGAATATGTTAATGAAGCATCAATATCAATAAATAAATTATTATTTCCTGCATCTGCATCGAAAACAATATATGTTTTATCTGTCTGAATTGGAAAATCATTCACACCAATAGAATCACGAATTAATTTTTTTTGAATCTGTGATGTTTCACTTATCTTTTCAGCTATTGGGGGTGTTGCTATAGTCATCTTGTTTTATTTTAAATTTGTGAAATTGCTAATGCTAATGTATCAGAAAGTGCAATAGTTAAAGAATCATCAAGTGCTAAAGCTTGCTCAAACTCAACATCATCATAAATAGCACTATCTAAAGGCTTTATACTCATTAACAACAGTAACATATTATCATAATAATTACTCTTAATTGTACCCTTAATATAAAATGAATTATAATCATCGGGACCAACAATATAATTTTCAGTACCAGTAATATTATTACCATGTAAAATACCAATTGGTATTCCAGATGGGTTTAGTGAAATAATTACATCACCAAACCCTGCAATATCTAACTGATTTTGTAAATAATCAATGCTTAATCTATTTGTACTTTGTGGAAAAACCATATAAGATTTTACCGTAATTCTTCTTTCTTCTAATGTTGCTGCAACCGGAACATTAATATCATATCTTTTTTCCCAGGGTACCGGATCAAAATTATCATTCATAAACCATAATTGATCTTGAAAATTCTGAACTTGTGCCAAAACCCTGTCAATTTGTAATGCAATTACATTATTAAACTTTTCAGAATCTTCAACATTCGAATAAGCCCGGCCATTCGGAAACAATAAACTTACATATTCTCTTGCATTACTCATATGTTAAGGTGTTATTGTTAAAGTTTCTAAAACTGGAATTTCACCATAGAAAGCTGGATTATCTGCATCACCAACTTGATATTCTGTAACTGTTACTTCACCACCGCCCAAAGGTTTTACTTTCAAAATTAAGCTTGCAAATGTTATATCATTATCAGATAACACCTTTATCAATCCCTGTTGTGTAACAGTATCTTTTGCAGGATCACGAACTTTATTTAAAGTTGGCAAATATGGCCTGATACCTAACAAATAATCACGTATCACCTGTTCAGCTGATGCCTGCTGACCTGTATCACCACTTGTTATTTCAATATTTATATCTGTAATTTGAACCGGAACAATATATGTATTAGTGATAAATGGAAATAAATCTACTATAATCCTACCATTACCCTCTGTATCATATTTGAATGCTTCAATAACTTCGTCAATTTTTGCCGGTATTGGCTCAAATACTGAAACACCTTCACAATAAACATTTATTTTACCTACCTCACCATCAGCAGCATAAGGGTAAACAGTTCTTATATCTGAAACATCAGCCGCCCATAAAATATAATCTGATGCATTACCACCTGATGGTCTCAAAATATATGAATTTATTAAATCTGTTCTATAATCTTCAATATCCTCTTCATCTGATGGTGCCTGAACAACTGATAAAACTGTAATTATATCCTGAATTGATGTAAGTGGTGAAACACTTGTTAATTCATCACTAACAGATAGTTGATTTTCAGTACCTGCTATTAATGCCCTAACTTCAACATTTTGGCCTGGATTAATTGTTGCTAATGTTTCATATACAAATATCCCTTTTTTAAACTGAGTTCCTAAAGGTATCATTGCAGTTTCTGAACCTATTTGTGTAGTTGAGCAATTATAAATACCAGCTACGGCCGGAAATGGTAAGCGTCCAATTTTATCTAAACCAATTGCCAATAATGTTTCAGCATCTGCACTACCTACCCATACATTTGCAGCTATTTCAGTTAATCGTAATTGTAAATTATACTCAATTGTTGCCAAAACAGCACTTTCAGCTATAAAATTACTGCCTAAATCCTCAACAGGAATGTTATATTCATTCGCAAAATCGAGTTTTATCTGTTCGAATAATTCTAATTTAGTACTCATATTGTTTTAAATTCAATGATTTGATTTTCTGTAAAATCCCAAACAACTTGAAAAATACCATTGTTTTGTGCATCAATTTTAATTTCTAATCTTGAATTATCAATTTCAGTTAATAAAACTATAAAATCTGCATAGCCCAAATTTAATAAATCACTTTCAACTGCTCTTTTTATATTCTCTATTCCTTTCGGGTCTAAAGAATTGCTAGTTAATGCTTTTTCAGTTTCTGAATTAATATTTATATCAAAAACATTATTGGCCCAATATTCAGAAACTGTTGAAAATAAAGCTAAATAAATATCTGTAAAAATACCAGAATCATTTTGTATATCATCATTTTCAACTACAATTGATGCACCATCACCAGTTTCGTATAATTCTTTGTTTAATGCCATTAATTACCTGTTTTTTGAACATTAACACCTGTACCCTCTGTAAATATTTCAGTATCTGAACTTCGATTGTTTAAAAACACATCCAACCTGCTATTTTCTTGTTTTTGGTCTTGTTGTTGATTAAAATTACTTGCTATAACCGGACTGCTTTGATTAAATGTATTTGCATTAATAATATTTCTTTCATTATCAACTAAATCATTTGCTAATCTTTTTGTTACATTATTAGTCCCTGTGGGCGTTTTTAATAATTGTTCAATCTTAACCTCTAATTCATGTGCCTTTACAATTTGCTCTGTTTTTACATTTAACTTTTCAGCTGCACCACCAAAAAAGTTACTAACTGAATTAATTATACCGGTTACAAAACCACCAATTTTTTTAAATTTATTAATTACATTTTCCTCAATAGCATTTCCAATTGAAGAAAAAGCATCAATTAAAGGTTTAAATGGTGCAATTAATTTTAATCCAAATGATTTCATCATATTGCTAAATACTGTAAATTTAGCCATTAATGGATTAATAAAATTATCAACAACACTATCAAAAGCAGTTGTAAATATCGAAGATAACTTATCAAAAGCAATACTAAATACTGCACCAATAAAATTACCAATAGCTCTAAATAATTCAAACAAACTGGCAAAATGATTAACAATTGAAGAAACAACACTAACAACTGTTTGTTTTATTGTATCAAAATTCCTAATTAAAAACTTAATCGCATCAATAATTAATAAAATAGGCTTAAATAAAAAATTAAGGAATGGATTAGCCCTTATTGTATCAAAAACTCTACCCATAGTTTCTTTTACAACATCCCAATTTCTGACAAGCAATACAATACCAGCAATTAAAGCTACAATTGCAACAATAACCAATCCTATAGGATTAGCGGTTAATGCTGCATTCCATAACCATTGTGCAGCGGTAACTATCCCTGTAATGGTTTTATATGCTACCATAGCAACTGTACTTTGACCAATCGCAATAGAAGCTGCACCTGTTATTGCACCTGAAATACCCATCACAACATTATAAGCAAACAAAACACTATTAGTCAATAACATGATAGCCCTAAATGAGACATATGCAGCAATTATAAATTTTATCACTTTTAAAAATGTAACTGCTCTATTTGCTAAAATCCTGATTGTTTTTTCTGATTTTGATAATTTGCTTTCAAGTTTGGATGTACCCGTTGCCATGGCTAAAATTTCCGTTGCAACTTCAACAGTTGTTTTTAAGAATTTAGCAAATTTTCCATCACCAGATTCAACTGATAAAACAAAACCTTCCCATGCAGAACCTAAAATAGTTAATCTACCTTGTAAAGTGTTTAGTTGTTTGTCGGCTGCTATTTGAGCGGTACCTGCTGCACTTTGTAAAGCTATATCTAATTTTTCAACACCTGATATATTTTTAGCTAATATATCAGCTTGAACGGCTGCAGTTCTACCAAATAATTTAGCTGCCGTTGCCAAACTGTTTTCTGAATTTGCAACCTTTTGTAATAATTGTTGATATGGAACACCTTTTGAAGCGGCAGTTGTAAATATTTTTCTTAATGCAGTAGCTGACATACTAGCATCAATACCCGCATCTGATAATTTACCTAATAATGCTAAAGTCCGGGTAAATGGAATTTTTAAAGAATTTGCAGCACCACCAACAATTGGCAATGCGGTTGATAGCTTTTCAAAATTCAATGCGCTTTTTTGAGTAGATTTAACCATTTGATCATTGATCAAACCTGCATCCCTACTGGATAATGCATCAAATGTTTTAACCATTGCACCTACCAACTCAGCTGTATCTGCTAATTCAGCTTTCATTGCAACTGACCCGGCAATAGTAGCCTGAGTCATGTTTAAAATATCAGTCCTTTCAAATCCCAGACGTGCAAAAGCTTCTTGCAAACCTACAACCTCTGATGCTGTTTTGGCCGTTATGCTGCCTAATCTCTTTGCATCTTCTGTTAATGCCCTATTTTCAGCAACCGTAACATTCATTACAGCGGCTAATCCTGCATTTGCCTGTTCAAAATCAGCAAATACATTAATGACACCACCTAACACACCTATTAAGGCCAAACCAGCAAACGCAACACCTAACGAACCGATTGTTTTAGTAATTCGCTTACCTACTGATTTAACTTTATTATTGAAATTCTGAAATGCTAAAGATGCCCTTTGCATATCAGCACGTGCAGACCTACTAAAATTTTTAACAGATTTAGCCATCTTTTTCTGAGTAGCTGAAATCTTATCAACTGCTTTAAATACGGCTGGTATGGTAAAAACGGCTGGCATTATTATTTTGCATTTTTATTAATTTGTCTTATAATATCATTATACCAAAAAAATAAACTTTCAGGACCGGATCCGTCAATATAAAGATTATTTAAAATTTCCGGTGCCCATTTCATCTCAAATCCAACTGTTTTTATGCAATTGTCCATTGATTCAGAATCTAAAATATCTATTTTTTCATAACTTAAAACTTTTCCCGTTTCAGATGTCCGGGCAATTATAAAAAATACAAGCTCTGAATTAACCTGGTAAGTGAATGATCAACATCATAAAGCTTTCCAATTACAGAACGTCCAATTCCAGTTAGCATACCAACTTGAGCATCCATATAAGAATTCATTTCTTTTTGAATATTAATACCACGAGTGTAATTATTAAGTTCGTAAGCTTGATATCTGATTCGGTATGTTAATGCAGTAATTTTTTTAACCGTTTCGCCTTTCGCATTCTTTTGTTCTATTGGAAATCTTAATGTTTGAGTTATATCGTTTTCATTAAACATAATTTCTTGATGTTCAACAAATTTCATTAAAGGCAAAATCTTATCAACTTTAAATTCTGCATCAATATCATATTCTTTATAATTTCGATTCTTAATTAACCAATCATAAATAAACTGAATTGTTTGTTTTTCCTTATCGGTTAATGCTTCAATTTTTTCCTGATTTTCAGATAATTCAATATCTTCAAATTCTTCATTTTGTTTTTTCATTATTTTTTGTTTTTTCAAGTGTAAATGCATGGATGCTATTAACACCCATACATATTTAATTTAACTAATCAATAAAAGTTGATCTTCAAAGGCCACTTTAAATTGCAATGTACCTGCATTTCTATTTGGCTTCACATCACCAACAATAACACCATTTCCAGTATAAATATCACCTGAAATATGGGTTAATGTCCAGTTGGGTATTTCCTGATCACTAGATTCAATTAATGTTTGAATATAATTTTCAAGATCACCATCAACTACACTTGTAACCTGAATGTATGGTTGTTTGTTTTCATATTGAAGTATCAATTTACCTGATGCTGTTCGATTGTTATCATCATCAACAATTCGCTTACCACCCCTATCAATTTCAGAATCTTCACCACTTTTAAGGTCAAATTTTCTATTACCAGCAATTGAACTTTGACAGTTCATTTCTTCAAAATATCCTGCTACAGTACTCATATATTATCCTCCTAAATTAAAGTTTGCAATTGCCGTTGTTGATACAATTCTGGCAAAACCAGAACGTTTATAAGGATTTGAAAAATCCAATCTGTCAGGATTAGTTCCATTAATTTCAACTACACAATTTTCAATTGAATATGCTGATTCTGAAAAAATACCAGCAAGTGCGAATGGAACAAAAAGCTTATTAATCATTAAACCTTTCGCATCTTTAGGTTTAATAACTTCCGGATCAATTGATGGATTATCATCAGGTAAAATTGTTTTTCCCTTAATGTAAGTTTCATCAATAAATAAAGTTCGAAATGCAACATTAAAATCAATACCGGCTAAATTTCGCACCCATCTAAATTGAGGTGGATCTTCGCCAACTGGATGATAAGTTGTTACAAAATCCTTTACAAAATAATCACCATCACGTAAAACTACAGTAGAACACCCACCTTTTACAACAAAATCCCTATTATCATAAATATCCAAATCACCAGCTTCTAAATCTTGAGGTGGTGTTAATCCTGTTAACACAGCATCAAGTATATCAGATTTCGGATCAACTTCAACTTTCGGTGCATAAACACCAACACAAACGGCTGCAATTTCTAAAGGTAAACTTAATGATTTAGGTGCTGGCATTAAAATATTAGTTTGCTCAATTTTGCGAGCATCCGTAATAGCAATTAAAGCATCTTTATCATCTAAAACAGTACCGGAAACAACCACAGTAGGTTTAAAATCTTCTGCATTATATCTGCCTGTTTTATCTGTAGAATTGCCGTTAAATAGCTCATAGTCATCTAAAATAGTAGATGTAACACCTAAACAATTAACAACTATTGTATTCCATTCGGCACCAAATAAAGCTAATGATGCAGCTGGCAATACTTCGCCCGCCCCCGGTGTAGTTTCTGCATTTACAAAAGTTAATCCAATATCTTCACCTGCAAATTCAATTACAATATCCGCAGCGGTTTGTCCTAACCACTTTGAGGTCATTGGAAGTGCATTTGTAGCAACTGCACCGGCTATCATTGTTACATTTAATTCTGCATTTACAGCATCCTTAATTGTATTTAAAATATCATCACCAGTTTCATCTTTTGCAACGGTAAAACTAATATATTTACCTGCTATAATTATAAATTGTGTTGCTGATTTAGTTGCCGTTCCGGTTGTGGTAATTGAATTTACCTGTGCAACCCCTGCACCTTCTAAAACTGTGAAAACAATTGTAGGAATTCCACCCACATCAATAGTTCCACGCAGCCTGATAGCTGCTAAATGTGCAGGACTTCCAAAACCACATTCCAAAGCAACTTCTTCCGCTGATGTGAATTGAAATTTTGTTTTTAAACCTGCTTGTTTATCAGTATTGGCCTCTGCAACTATGGCTATCCGTTGTGGTAAAAAACCACCGGTAACCCCTGCAAGCCCTTTTTTAATTTCATAACCCAAAACAGAACTGACTCTATTGGGGGCTACTGCGTTTGATATAGCCATATTATTAATAATTTTCGTTCAACGTTATACTTTTATTACTTTCATTTATTGCTGAAATATATATTGATTTATTTAAAGGTTGTGGAACTGGTTCATCATTGTTTTCGGTTACCAAACATTCAAACATCAAACCACCTGAAATTACACCTTGGCTATCTCTTAATTCTTTTTCGAAAGTATTACCAGCCGCAATTACATTTGTATTTGAAATAATACCATAATCAAAATCTAATTTTATATATTGTTCTGATTTTAATATTGTTCTAATAACTGCAATTATTTTTCTAGTAACATCATATCCAACGGCTTTTACATCAATAAAATATTTATTCATGTAAGTGCTTATTCCCCTTGCATCTGATGTATTTTCAAAATCTTGCCAATTAACAGAAACAAATGGAATATTACCTTCATCTGGTGTAAAATCACTATCAAAATAAATTATAGCAGGTAAAAATGTATTTCCCTGGGAAATTTGTTCCGTAAATTCCAACAATAATATTGCTGCAATTCGCTTCATTACCAACGAATAATTACCTTCACCTATTTGATAATTTATTTTAGCCATCCTTTAAATCCATTTGGATAATACCTAATGTTCTATTTGGGTTTGATTGTTCAATTTCGTACACATTGCCTTCAACTGTAACTGTCCAACCTTTTAATGATATATATTTTTCAGCAAAATTAAAAATGTCAATATCAGTTGTCAAACTAGAATAAGGTGCTTTTTTCTTACTTCCATCATCGTAATCCAAAGTGTCTGTTCTACGAATAAACAAACCAAAAGAATTAATAACTGGATTAATACCATCATTAAAAATACATGGTAATTCAAAACCACCACCATTTGAAACAATCATTTTAGCATCTTTCCTAGCTTCTTCTAATATATCCATTTTATAAAAATATGCACGGGAATTAACCCGTGCAATTCATTTACTTTTTTTTGATTCTGATCTTACCCTCTTTTAACCATTTTGGAATATAAGCTTTATAAGTATTATATTCAATTTTGGTATCAGGTCTAAACATCTTGCCGAATGCAAGAAAACCAGTTACAGCAACCTCATATTTATTTTTACTCAATTGCTTCAAAACAGCGGCTTCTAGCTTTTCAGCTTTTTCCTTTTCAAGCTTTTCAAGTTCTAGCTTTTCAGCTTTTTCCTTTTCAAGCTTTTCAAGTTCTAGCTTTTCAGCTTTTTCCTTTTCAAGCTTTTCAAGTTCTAGCTTTTCAGCTTTTTCCTT
>DAOVJU010000009.1 GCA_030632095.1 Chlorobiota bacterium | reverse complement strand
TTTTCAAGAAATCTTTGGTGAAAATTTTTAACAGTATTATATCTAACCGTATACTTTCTTGAAACCTCGGAATAAGATAATCCTGCTTCACAATCCTTAACAATTAACTGACGTGAAGCAAAGTCAATAGGTTTACCCATAGCATGTCTATTTAAATTAACAATATGTCAAAGAACGGAATTATTTATGTGTTTACAAAACTATAGGTCGCTATGTTTTACTGAACTTTAGTTCGCGCGACAACTTTCGGAAAGTTAAAATTAGTCAGTGATATTCAAATAGCTTACATAAAAATTAGGATCAATCTTTACAACTGTATCCTTAAGCTCAATTTCTTCAATCTTCCATTCCAAAACAGGCTTGAGCCATTTTTCTGCTTCATTTAAATAAATTTTAACAGGCATATCAAATCCATCTACACAATTACTCCATCGATATTGTAATTCGTTTTCATTAATTGAATATTCTAATTTGGGAATTCTTACATCTCTTAAATACTGATCAAAGAATTTTGACAGGTCAATTTTTGTTTCCCGGCTTAAAAAATCCTCAATCTGCCTTGAAGTTACGGTCTGGTGATAAAATTCACGATTCATTTTCCTTAATATCTCTCTCCATTTTTCATCATCATTTACAATTTGCCGGAGTGTATGCAACATATTTGCCCCTTTATGATACATATCACCCGAACCTTCATAGTTCACGTTATATTGCCCGATTATTGGCCGGTCGTTCCTGATGTTCATACGCGTTCCAATAACATATTCCGATCCTGCTTTTTTCCCATAATGATATTCAACATATAAATTTTCCGCATAACTTGTAAAGCCTTCATGAATCCACATATCGGCAATATCTTTATAAGTTATGCTATTGGCAAACCATTCATGACCTGATTCGTGTATAATTATAAAATCGAATTTCTGCCCCCAGCCCGAAAAACTAAAATCATTGCCAAAAAACCCATTCCGGTATTTATTTCCATATGTGACCGAACTTTGATGTTCCATACCTGCATATGGAACTTCAACCAGCTTGTAACCATCTTTATAAAAAGGATATGGGCCAAGCCAATATTCAAATGCTTCAAGCATTAAACTTACCTGTTTAAACTGATGTTGTGCAAACCTGAGATTTCCTTTTAAAACATAATAATCACAATCTAACTCTCCCTTTTCACCTGAATATATTTCCGAAAAGTGTGCATAATCGGCAATATTTATGTTTACACAATAATTATTTATTGGATTGGATACAAACCAGTGCCAGGTTTTTGTTTTGTCTTCATGCTCTTCAACTTTTCGTAACCTGCCATTCGAAACATTTATTAGATTTTCAGGAACATTTACACTTATAAGCATACTATCAGGTTCATCATACATGTGATCTTTACATGGCCACCAGATACTGGCCCCAATTCCCTGGCATGATGAAGCGACAAACGGTTTATTATCCCGATCTATTGTCCAGGTAATTCCCCCGTCCCAGGGTGGATTTTTTGCAATATGTGGTTTCCCTCCATAATGAATTTCAATTTCATTAATTGCTCCCTGTTTTTGGTTTTCATTTAAAGTAATAAAATGTGCATTCCCATCATGTTTTACGGGTAAGCTTTTTCCCTTTTGTATAGCTTTTTCCAATATAAGCGGTGGCTGAAGGTCAATTTGCATTACCTGGTAATTATCCAATACCTCGTATAGGATTGTATTCTTACCATAAATTGTACTGTCTGACGGATTAACTTTTATATCTAAATGGTAATAAACCAGGTCCCACCATTCCCGTTCTTTTGTTATTGAACCACGTAATGTGTCTTGCCTGGTAAAAGCGATTGTTTGTGCATCATTTTGTGAAAAACAAAGCATCATAAGTATTAAGGATATAGCTATTCTACACATATAACTTGTACTTTAAAGCCGATTAATAAATATACTGCTTTTCACTAGAATAAACATTAGTTAAACATTTGTTTTTCAATTATCTGCAATAAAATTTTTAGCATATCTATTTCTAATACCGTGGAACCCTCATAATATATTCATCTCCTTTTTTGTGCGTAAGTGCATGAGGGTTTCATCTGTTTAAAATCAGAAAGAACAATGAAATATCTTTTTAAACAAGTCAAAGCTGAACATAAGCCTGATTTTAGTATATTAAAATGTATTGAACAATTACGGTTTCTCATAAACACCTGAATTTAAACAACATATCATGATAAAACGCAGCCTGGTAATTTTGATTTTTATTAGTTTTGTTTTCAACAACTGTTCAAAAACGAATAAAAGCATTAGCAACTCTGTCAGGATTTATACCAATGAAGCCTATTTTAGAGACGCTGAAAAATATATTGAGGAAAACTATGAAATGCATGAATACAGGATCCCAATGCGTGATGGAAAAAATCTTTTTACCCTGATGTTAACTCCAAAAGATAAGAGCGAAAAGTACCCGGTAATGCTTTGCCGAACTCCATATTCCATAGCAAAGTCCTGGGGGAAATATGGATTTAGAATCTTTAAATACGGGCTTTCAAAGCAATTTTATGAAGATAAATTCATTTTTGTTTTCCAGGATGTAAGAGGGCGGTTCCGTTCGGAAGGTGAATTTGAAAACATGCGCCCACATTTGAAAGAATATAAAAGCAACGAAGATATAGATGAAAGCACCGACACTTTTGATACAATTGAATGGTTAATAAAAAACTTGCAAAACAATAACGGAAATGTTGGTATGTGGGGAATTTCATACCCTGGTTTTTATGCAGCTGCCGGCGCTGTAAATGCTCATCCTGCACTGAAAGCGGTTTCTCCACAAGCGCCTATTTCAGATTGGTTCTGGGACGATTTCCATCATAACGGGGCATATTTTATGAGCGATGCTTTTGGCTTTTTTGCAATTTTCGGGGTTAAAAGAGACAGTCTTACACCACGCTGGCCTAACCCTGTTTATAGTATCAAAAGCAACAATGGATATGATTTTTTCTTAAATGAATTAGGTGCGGTTAGAAATATCAAGGATAAATTTTACAAAAATCAAATTGCATTTTGGAACCAATTTGTTGAGCACCCGGATTATGATGAATTCTGGCAGGAAAGAAGCATATTACCTGATTTGAAAAACATTAAACCAGCCATGCTTAACGTTGGCGGATTATTTGATGCAGAAGACCTGTTTGGTTCATTTAAAATTTATTCAACCATTGAAAAAAATCATGCACCTGACAAGGAAAATTATCTGGTAATCGGCCCGTGGGGTCATGGTGACTGGGCCAGAACTGACGGAACAAATCTGGGAGATGTAAAATTTGGAACCAATCCTTTACCATCGTTATATTATCGGGATAAGATAGAATTACCATTTTTTAAACATCATTTGAAAAACGCGAAAAGCCAAAAGCTGGCTGAAGCAACTATTTATGAAACAGGAACAAACAAATGGAGGGAATTTAATCATTGGCCCCCTGAAAACATTGAACTAAAACAACTTTATTTACATGAAAACGGAAAACTCTCATTTAATAAACCTGAAAATGACAATGATCCTTTTGATGAATTTATAAGTGATCCGGCCAACCCGGTTCCATTTATTGAAGACACAGTTTTGAGAACTCCAAAAGAATATATGGTTGCCGATCAGCGATTTGCCTCAGCCCGCCCTGATGTTTTGGTTTATCAAACAGATATTTTACAAGAAAATATAACTATTGCTGGAAACATAATGGCCCGGTTAAAAGTTTCCACTTCTGCTTCTGATGCCGATTGGGTAGTGAAAATAATCGATGTTTATCCTGACGATTTTAAAAATGAAAAGATGCAAGAATATCAACAAATGGTAAGGGCTGAAATATTCAGGGGCCGGTACAGATATTCATTTGAGTATCCCGAACCTTTCATTCCAAATGAAATTTCTGAAGTGAATTTCGAGCTTATGGATATTTTGCACACTTTTAAAAAAGGGCACAAAATTATGGTTCATGTTCAAAGTTCATGGTTTCCACTGGCTGACAGAAATCCACAGAAATACGTCGAAAATATTTATAAAGCAAAGGAGGAAGATTACGTTAAGGCCATGCATAAGGTCTACCGGGATTCCGAGAATAGTTCACATTTATTAGTAGGAGTTTTAGAAAAGTGAAAAAAACTTCGACAGGCTGCTAATGCCATTTTTAAAACTTATTGAAAATAAATACGGAAGGATAATTTGCTGGAAAAGTCCAAAGATAACGTTAACATACTTTTCTAAAGCAAAATTCATTTTATTCTGAACGATTATTATACTTGATATTATATAATATTTATTTACTGTCTTCTAATATTTTTTTAATGGTTTCTGCTAATATCACTATTTTGTTTTAGTATTTCCCTGGCAAGTTCTTTATCATACATAAACAGCCTCCTCGTCGATACGTTTTTTAAGGAAAGAATTCATAGTTTCCCGATAACTAACAATGTCGATTGGATATTTCAGCCTTTCTTCTAAATCTTGCTTAATTCCAATTAATTCAAATAAGTCCTGTTTTGTTAAATTTACAACAATGTCAATATCGCTTTCCTCTTTTATTCTATTTTTTGCAACTGAGCCAAAAATTCCAAGTTTTTTTATATGATATTTATTTCTATTTTCTTCCTTAAATATTTTCAATAATTGAATATTTTTTTCACGGTCCATTGAATCTTCCTTTTATTTAATTATTATATTTTGCTATAAAAAGTATAAATACTAATTGGACTGCAATATTGCAGTCTATTCTTGAGTGCTCGGGATAAAACGAATATTTTATATATTTTACAACAAATTTTAACAAAAAAAATAACAAAGCCAAAATTATTGGATAGGGTTCGGAAACAAATAAGATTAAGAATAAAAAATATTGAGTTTAATTGCAATCACATTGTTGTTTAAAACCGGAAGAAGTGAAAACGCGATAATCATAATTTTTTATAGGTACAACCCTTTATATAAAATCTATATCATTAGTGTTAGGAAATGCAATAAAACACTAAATGAGAAAGTCATGAAAAATAAAACACTTATAAGCATATTAATTGGTGGTGTTTTTTTATTAGCTTGTCACAAGGATTATTACCTCAAAAGATTTCATAGTACAAACACAAATGATCAAACCAATAATTCTGACTGTAAAAACATCATTATCGATGAATTGCAATACAATTTAGCGGTTGTAAATGACTATTACATTGATACCGCATATTTTGAAGAAGATTCCTTAAAACTTGTTGTGAATTATTGTGGAGGTTGCGGTACAGTAGATTTTGATTTGATCACAGATGGCAGTTTTATGGAATCATATCCTGTTCAGCTGAATATTGTTTTACACATTGATGATAATGACCCTTGTGAAGCATTAATTTAAACCAATTTGTGTTTTAATCTATCTCTCCTGGCAACACATTATAATCAGAGTTATCAATCCAATGGCGGAACCATAATTATGCATTTGCAGGAATATGGAAGCAACCTGGTATATAATTTTTAACCTGAATTATATAAGCACTTTATAAAACACCACATGGTGTAAGGTTTCTCGTAATTGCCCCAACGTTTAAGTTGCGGCTTCGAAATCCCCAACTAAACTTATGTTGTCCGTTTCAGGCAATTCAAAGCGCCGGAGACATTTCGCCTGCAATGATCATGGGAGGTGTTTTTATTTCGTTTTACTCTACTATGTTTGGATTAGGGATTTGTTTAGGATCATTGGTTGTCTGGTACATATTAAAAATGCTTTTTATGCAAGAAAAATAAAGAAGTACATGGTGAAGGATACTATCTTTTGAAAAGATAGTATCCTTTTATTAGGTTTTTAAAGAAAAATAGTACGTTAACACCCCACCTCGTAGGTTGAACAAATAGAATGACTACAATTAAAAAGTTTCAACTACTCTTCACTCCCTTTCAAGTACTTATCCAAAAACTTCAATATTTTACCATATGACTCAATCTGGTTTTCTTTCTTAACAAAACCATGGCCTTCATCTTCAAAAAGTACATATTCAACCGGGACATTGTTCTTCTTCACGGCCTCTACAATTTCATCAGATTCAGCTTTCAACACACGTGGATCCTGTGCTCCCTGCAGAACCATAAGCGGTTTTGTAACATTTTCAGCATGAAAAAGCGGTGAAATATTGTATAAACGTACTGAGTCATCTGAATAAGGATCGCCCATTTCTTTGTATAAAGCCTCCTTGAAAGATTCCCACCAGGGAGGAATATTTCTAACAGTTCTTACCCAATTGGTAACACCAAAAATGTTAACGCCAACATCAAATTCTTCAGGAGCAAATGTAAGCGCGGCCATAACCATGTATCCACCATATGAACCTCCGATGATTCCAATTTTTGTGCTGTCAATTTCAGCTTGTTTCATCAACCAGTCTTTCCCTGCAATACAATCTTTAAGGTCTTTATCACCATGATTCTTATCATCCATCTGGTAAAAGGTTTTTCCATAACCACTGCTTCCGCGATTATTTACAGCCAAAACAGCATATCCATGATTAACAAGATATTGCAATAACGGGCGGTATGATTGGCGCGATTGTCCTCCCGGGCCTCCATGAACCCAAACCAAAGCAGGAACCGGTTTGTCAACTGATGCCTGGTGTGGCAAATAGTAAATTGACGGTATTTTCAGATCATCAAAAGAATTGTAGCGAATTACACATGCAGTTACCAGGTCATCTTTAACAATTTCTTCATTTAATACCTCTGTTAGTTGCTTATATTCTTTAGTTTCAATATTATATATGTAAAGATTAGATGGTGTACTGGAACTCCCTACATAAAAAATCATCATACTTTCATCACGCGAAACCCTTACACTGGTAATATCTCCATTTTCAAATTCAGGGAAATCAATAAGTTCTTCGGTTTCAGTATTTTTTACCTCAACTACATTGCTGCCGTCTTCATTGATTAAAGTCAGCATGTATTTACCACCATATGAAAAATAGGCATATGCTATATCCCAGTTTTTTTCCATAACTTTTTCTTTTTCTTTGGTTTCAATATTGTACTTTACCAGGTAGCTGAATTCCGATCCTTCATCCGTTGTAAAATATAAATACTTGCCATCAACACTAAAATCTTGCGCTGAATTACTTGCCAGTACTTCGTTAATTTTAGTTAGTTCTTTTGTTTCAAATTCATAGATGTACAGATCGTTATCATTGGTATTGATTACTTTAGTTAATGCCATGTATTTTTGATCGTTTGAAATTCCACCAAATCCATGTCCCTGATCATTTTGATAAATAAGCGTTGATTTAAAGTTCTCAACATTCATACGGTAAAAGTCCATAAATCTCTGATCTCGGTTATTATAACCATAAAAGAAACTTTTTTTGTCGTACGACCATCCGTAAAAAACAGCTCTTGCTCCTTCGTCTGTTGTTAACTCAGTAATTTTCTTATCTATATCCATCATATAAATATGAAATACTTCGTCGCCGTTATTATCCATGTCAAAAAGGATACGTTCATCTTCCGGAAAAAAGGATAATCCGTAAACAGAGGAACTGTCAGAATTTGTTATTGGGGTAAATTCACCACCTTCTGCAGGAACAGTATAAACATTATAAATACCGGTTCGATTGCTTGTTATCAATAATTTAGATTTATCCGATGAAAAACTCCCGCCAAAAACACTTTCATTGTCCATGAATTGCTCTACGGTGTAATGGTTCACTTCGCGGGGTACTCTTTTTTGATCTTTGGTTGGTTGACAACTAATTATCAATGCTATTGCTGTAAATAATAAGAAAAAATGTTTCATAGTAAATGAAGTTTAAGAATAAGATAAGTAAAATTAAAATGATGCATTCGAACCAAAGGTATAATTTTTCTTTATATAGCACTAAAATGTTTTGGGAAGGACTATTATGTGTCATATTAAAAGCATATTACAAAAACGACAGTCGATTAATTAAAATCTCAAATAGTTCATTTTTAAACAAAAACTAAATGTATGTTACATAATTCCTATACCTTTATCTTATTCTTAATAATAACGACAATATTTATGATGACTTTAGTTCTAAAAAACAGATCAGTTTTTATTACTAGAAACAGAATTATATATTTAGTAAGTGCTTTACAAATACTTTTTTCTTCATCCAACATTTTTGGCCAGGTATTTATTAATGAATTTCAGGCTTCAAACGATAGGTACGTTCCTGAAATGTACGATTTTAGTGATTTCCCTGATTGGATCGAGTTGTATAACAGCGGTAGTAGCTCAGTCAATTTAAGTGGTTATTCGCTTACCGATGATTTAGATGAACCACAAAAATGGATTATACCTAATGGTGTTACTTTGGCAGCGAATGGCTATTTTCAAATTTGGGCAGATGGATTTGATGCAGTTCCCGGAATGATTTTTTACCGGCCCTGGGAATGGGCTGGAAGTTTTACAACAAAATTCTATCATATGCCATTTAAATTAAGCAAAGGAGGCGAAGAAATTGCTCTTTTCGATCCTGATGGCAATATGGTTGATCATATAATATTTGGACCTCAACTGCCTGATGTTTCTTATGGCAGGAAACCCGATGGAAGCAATGATTGGTTTTATTTTGGTGATCCTACTCCCAAAGCTTCCAATTCAACTATTGCATACTCAAATAACCTCTTCTCGGTGCCGCCTGAAATATCTCCTGATGGGGGGTTTTATAATAACAATATATCTGTTTCTACATCGTCTGTTGCTTCTCCTGCCGTGTTGAAGTATACAACAGATGGTTCTTTGCCTGATGAAACTTCACCTGCTTATACATCCGAAATAACTGTTAATTCGAGTACAAGTTTTAGAGTTCGTTCATATGAACCTGGTATATTGCCTTCCTTCCCTGAAACTCAATCATATATTTTTGATGAAAAATTATTTAGCATACCAATAATTTCGATAACTACAGATCCGATGTTTTTATGGGATAATGTGGTTGGCATTTATACCAATGAATTAAAGCAACGTGATATTCCCATAAGGTTCGAATATTTCACCAATAAAGACAATAAAGTTGTAAGTACTTATGCAAGTTTGAGACTTTCCGGCCAGTTGTCTTATACATATCCGCAAAAGCCATTTACAATTACTGCAAGATCTAAATTTGGGGCTGACTATTTAAACTATAGTTTTTTTAACCAGGTTGACAATAATGATTTTAAGAGTATTTACCTCCGCAATTCCGGCTGGCCTGACATATATTACACTTTTTTCAGAGATGCCTTGTGCCATACAATTGTTGTAAATCAAATGGATATTGATTGCCAGGCATACCAGCCTGCAGCTACTTATCTTAATGGTGAGTTTTGGGGAATTTATAATATCCGCGAAAAGCTTAGCACTAATTATTTTGCATATCATCATAATGTTGATCCGGATAATATTGATTTACTTGAATACGACTCCTATTCTGCCGGCAGTGAGGTTATTGTATGTGAAGGTGATGCTGAAAATTATAATTTATTATTGGATTATCTGGAATCACATGATTTGTCGGATGAGGAAAGCTATGCTTATGTACTAACACAAATAGATGTTGATGAATATATGAATTATATGATTACCGAAATATATCTCGACAATAACAATTGGGTACATTGCAATTTAAAATGGTGGAGAGAAAGAACTGATGAAAGTAAGTGGAGATGGATATTGCTCGATTGTGATTATGCTTTTGGGATTGGGGCAGAACCTTCTCACAACCTGTTAACTGAGCTAATCTCTTCATCTCCGGATTGGTCCAGGCTTGTTTTTAACAAATTACTCGAAAGCAGCTCATTCAGGAATGAGTTTATTCAGCGGTTTGCTGCATATTTAAACACGGTTTTTAAAGAAGAGCGAACTGTTGGGATGGTTGATAGTTTGCATGACAATATAGTAGGAGCTATGCCATATCATATTGAAAGATGGGGTGGTATTTATGATCCGAATCGTAATTTGGGTAAACCCGTGGCTAATATGTCAGTTTGGGAAGAATATGTTGAGGTAATGCGTAATTTTGCATTGAACAGGCCTCTTTATCAGCGACAACATATTAAACAAGAATTTGGGATTAGTAATATTGTTAATTTAAATATTGACATAACCGGTGGTAATGGTAATATTTTTGTAAACGGTGTAAAACTTTCCGCTTCAGATTTATCCGGTTCTTATTTTACCGGTATTCCTATAAGACTGGAAGCTGTTCCCAAAGCAGGATATCAATTTGTTGAGTGGATTGGGATATCAACTGAAGATTCAATCTCATTGACAATTTACAACGAAACAGAATTGTCAGCTGTATTTGCACCAACTGATGAATGCATAGTTCCTTCTGATATAACTGAAGACTATAATCTCACAGATTCATGTGAATATTACATCGCGCTTGGTGATATTGTTGTTCAACCGGGAGCTACTTTGTATATTGATCCGGGAGTTGAAATAAGAATGCCGCAATCGTCTAACATTTATGTTTATGGTAGTTTGATTATTTCCGGTAACAGGAATGAACCAGCTGTTATACAACCAAATTCAAATATTCAGGCCACTTCATGGGGAGCAATATGTTTTGATAATGGTACTGCCCCGTCTGAGTTACATGGCCTTATTTTACTTGATGCAAGTAAAGGAGATAATGATAAATATTTTGGTGCAATTTCCGGCATTCATACTGATATTACATTACAAGATGTTATAATTGAGGATGTTACAAAGCCTTTTTATTCAGAATATGGCAATATTGTAATTAATAACTGTTCTTTTCGATCAAAGCTTACATGCGATCTCATAAATGTAAAGTATGCGAGCTCAGTTCTCATTGAAAATTGTGATTTGAGGGGTAATGATGCAGTTGACACGGATGCAATTGATCTTGATGGTGTTTCAAATGCTGTTGTAAGAGCAAATACTATTTATGGTTTTCATGGTTTTAACAGTGATGGAATTGACCTGGGAGAAACCTGTAATGAAGTTGTTATTGAAAATAATGTTATATCCAACATTAGCGATAAGGCTATTTCTGTTGGACAGGCATCAACATGCATAATAAGAAGAAATATTATTGTCGGATGTATTCAGGGCGTCGGAATCAAAGATTTTGACTCATATGCATTTATTGACCAAAACACTTTTTATGGTAATTCTTATGCTGTAGCTTGTTTTGAAAAGAACATTGGCTATGGTGGAGGTTATGCTGATGTTGTGAACTGTATTATTTCTTCTTCTATTCTTTCACCATATTATGTTGATGCTTTATCAGAACTAAATATTAACTATTCTCTTTCTGATACTGAAATTCTACCTGGTATTGGTAATATTAATGCTGATCCTTTGTTTGTCAACGAACTTATTTTAAATTTAGAGTTACAGGAGAATTCACCTTGTATTAATGCCGGAGATCCTGAAAGCCCCCTTGATCCGGATAATACAATCGCGGATATGGGTGCATATTTCATTTATACAGGAGGTTCCGAAGATCATAATATAGTCATTAATGAAATTAACTATCACTCATTGGAAGGGCTATACGATTCTGACGATTGGATTGAGCTTTACAATTATGGGAATAATGAGGTTGATATGTCGGATTGGATATTTATGGATGATAATTTTGGACATAAGTTTTGTTTTCAGAAGGGTTTTAAAATACAGACTGGCGAATTCATAGTAGTAAACAGAAATAATGAGAAGTTCGCAAAAATTTTTGGAGGTGAGATAAAATGTGTTGGAGATTTTGATTTTGGTTTAGGAAATAATGGTGATGTAGTTCGTTTATTTGATCCAAAGATGAACATTATTGATTTTGTAAAATACGACGACTCAGCCCCGTGGCCGGAATTCCCTGACGGCAAAGGTGCGTCATTATTACTTCTGGATCCTTTGTTTGATAATACGCTACCTGAAAATTGGGCTCATGGCTACAGCCTTCCAAGTCCGGGACAAGATAATCGAATTCTTGTTGGAGATTTTAATTCGTCAGATAAATACGGATGTTCCGGTTTAGTTGAATTCAGAAATTTAACAATGGGGATTGTCGATTCTTATTCATGGGATTTTGGCGACGGAACTACGTCTGATGTTAATAATCCGTCACATATTTATATGAATACCGGCCCTTATACTGTTCAGTTAGAAATTCATTTTAATAGCCAGACAGAATTGATATCAAAGCAGGTTGATGTTCCTTTTATTTTACCTGTACCGGAAGTGTTAAATAATTATAGTTGCGGGCCTGGTTCAATTTTATTATTTGCTAACGGATCTCAATATTCATTTTGGTATGAAAATCAGGATAATACTGAAATTATTTGGGAAGGAGACCTTTTTAATACGCCAGAATTACTTTTGACTACTACTTATTATGTTTCCAATGCCCTGGGTGAATATTGTACCAGTAGAAGAGTGCCTGTTGAAGCCACTGTTTATGATCCTGTTTCTACTGATTTTGAATATACAGTAAATCAAAATACGGTGACTTTTGATAATCATTCTATGTTTGCACAAAACTGTCTTTGGGATTTTGGAGATGGAACTACAAGTAACGATAACAGTAGTACAATTACTCATGTTTATAACGAAATTGGTACTTATAATGTATCCTTGTATGCAGAAAACGAATCCGGTGATTGTAGCGACTTAAAGGATACAATCATTAATATTACCGAAGTGTATGCAAAATATGTTTTTGAGAATAATCAAATTCGGGTTTATCCGAATCCGTTTACCGATTTCCTTAACATTGAATTTTCATTACCTGGCCAAAATAAAGTTAAATTAGACATTTTCGATATTACCGGGGATAAATTGATAATTGAAAACCTGCAAAACACTGGAAAGAATAAAGTAAATACAATTGACCTTTCTGATATTCCCGAAGGGGTTTATTTATTGAAAATCAGCATGGAAAATAGTATTGAATTACATAAGATAGTAAAATACTAAACATTTATCAAAGGCAAATCAAAAGTAAAACCTGAATTGCCTGATACTGAAACTGGCGTGTGTTTAACAAAGTGCAATGCGTAGCTGATTTTATTGGAGTTACTACATTTATGAGTTGAAATTTAATAATAAAAGATTATATCGTTGATACAGCCTATATTAAAAAATATTAAATTCATCAGATACATTTTTTTTATTGGTTTTAATTTAGGTTTTTTTCAGGTGTCATTATGCCAGCCCGAAACAACTTATTATAACGATGGAGATAAAAAAAGCACAAGAGAATATTTAGAATATGGAAGTGCATTAATTGAAATTGAAAGTTCTAAAACCGAATGGAAGGCACAGTGGATATCCAGCAAAAAATGCACATCAGATTCAAGTTCCTGGATCTGTTACAGAAAAGAAATATTTATCAACTTTGTTCCTGAACCTACTATAATTAACATTGCTGTCGATTCAAAATATTGGCTCTGGATAAATGGGGAATTGGTAATTTATGAAGGTGGTCTTAAAAGAACCCCAAGCCCAATTGATACTTACTATGATGAAGTGGATATTTCAAAATTCCTGAAAAAAGGAAGGAATATTATTGCTGTTCTTGTCTGGTTTTTCGGACAGGGTGGGCTTTCACATAATAATAGCGGGTTATCTGGTCTTGTGTTTGAATGTCAAACTAATGAATTTGAAATACTAAGCGACAAGACATGGAAAATAATGAAACATCCTGCTTATTCCATCTCACAAAAAAAGACCAATAAATTTTTAGCAGAATCGAATTTTATTTTTAATGCAATGCATGATATACCTGATTGGTATTCACTATCTTATGATGATAACACATGGGATAATGCGGTTGAAATTGGCATACCTCCAACTCCTCCATGGAACAGATTAATTAAACGACCAATACCTCAATTCAAGGATTTTGGCCTTAAAAATTATGAAAAAATATCGAAAACCGGAGATACTGTTATTGCATTCTTACCCTATAATGCACAAATATCACCCTGGTTTAAAATAAAAGCACCTGAAGGGCAAAAAATAAAGATTTTCACCGACAATAGTCTTTGGACAAATAGCATACAAACAGAATATATTACCAAAGAAGGTACTCAGGATTATGAATGTTTGGCCTGGGCAAATGGCCATGAAGTAAGATATATTATTCCGGAAGGTATAAAACTAATTTCTCTTAAGTACAGGGAAACCGGATACGATACTGATTTTTCAGGAAGTTTTTTATGTGATGACGAATTTCTAAATCAATTATGGAGAAAAGCCCGGCGTACACTGTACCTGAATATGCGTGATAGCTATATGGACTGTCCTGACAGGGAACGGGCACAATGGTGGGGAGATGAAGTACTTGAACTAGGACAGGCCTTTTATGCTTTAGATACAAATGCTATTGCCTTAGCAAGAAAAGGTATAATTGAGTTAGTTAATTGGCGTACACTTGATAGTGTTTTGTATTCTCCCGTTCGTGGCGACTCAATAGTTGAATTGCCTTTGCAAATGTTAGCAACTATTAGTATATATGGTATTTGGACATATTTTCAACACTCTGGTGATACTCAAACAATTAAAACTGTTTTTCCATACCTTAAAAATTATCTTGAAAAATGGGAAATAGAAAATGATGGCCTTGTAAAAAGAAGAGAAGGTAATTGGTTTTGGATTGACTGGGGCAAAAATATTGACACCGTACTACTTGAAAACACATGGTATTCGTTAGCCTTACAAGGCGTACTAAATATGGCAAAAATTGTTGGGGAAAATGAATATTGTAAAAATCTGGAACAAAAAATAGAATGTATTAACAGAAATTTCAATTATAAATTTTGGAATGGTTTACATTACTCATCCGGAAACCTTAATGGAGAAGTAGACGAAAGGGCTAATGCTCTGGCAGTTTTGGCAGGAATTGCTGACTATTCAAAATTTGATGCACTTACAAATGTAATTATCAATAATAAAACTGCCAGTCCTTATATGGAGAAATATGTTTTGGAAGCTCTTTTTAAGATGGATAAAACGGATATTGCTATAAAACGCATGAAAGCGAGGTACAGCAAAATGAATAATTCATCTTATTCCACCTTATGGGAACATTGGGATTTTAAATGGGGAAAAACAAATAATCATGCAATGGCAGGCGGCCCATTAACATTGCTTTCACAATATGTAGCAGGGATGGAGCCTGTTAAAGCCGGTTATGAAACCTATCATATTTATCCGCAAATGGGTCAATTATTGAATATAAAAAGCTGTGTAAATACCGTAAAAGGCAATATTTTATTGACGATAAAAAAGAGAGAAAGTACTTTTAGTATAAATTTAAATTCACCGGAAAATACCAGGGTTTATTTAGGTATTCCAAAAATGGATTATTCATATAAAAAAATCAGGATCAATAACAAAACAGCTTGGAATATAGAAACAAACGGCGAAATAGTACATG
This sequence comes from Chlorobiota bacterium, assembly GCA_030632095.1. Lineage (GTDB taxonomy): Bacteria > Bacteroidota > Bacteroidia > Bacteroidales > B39-G9 > JAADFW01. The sequence goes on along the minus strand of DAOVJU010000009.1, from coordinate 1,714 downwards.
ATGGAACGTTTTTGGAAGAAACAAATAAATATTATGTTTTTTGTTTGGAACCGGGTATTTGGAAAGTAAAAGCAGAATAGTGATTTATGTTATCATAATCCGGTTTATTATTTGTAATGTTTTTAATAGAACTATAGTATAGAAATATGAAACTATAGTTGAAATCTGGTACAGATATTGTAACTTACCACAAGAATCAATAAAAAAACAATCATGAAAAAACTAACACTTCAATTATCTATTTATAGCATTTTAGTATTTTCTATATCATCCTGTAAAACATCATCTTTAACAGTTGAAGTACTAAAACCTGCGGAAATTACTGTTCCTTCAAAAATTAAAACAATTGCTGTTGTGAACCGAAGCTTAGCCTCAAAAGACAAACAGGTAAATACCGTTATTGAAGGTATATTAACCGGTGAAGGTATTTTTGTTGACCGATATGCTTCAGAAAGATGTGTTATGGGTGTTGCTGACGCACTGGCAAATTCACCCCGGTTTGCAGTAACTGTTCCTAATGGATTGGATCTTCGGGGAACAGGTACACCTAGATTTCCGGAACCCCTGGCCTGGAATAAGATTGAAGATATTTGCAGGAATTATTCGGCAGATGCTTTAATATTATTGGAAACCTTCGACTCAAATGTAGGTCGTCGATATGGAACAAGGGAAAGAACAAAGAAAGAAGATGATAAAGAAATTAAATATATTGAGCATATTGCAAACCTTGATATTAGAATAGAAGCCGGATGGAGAATATATTTTCCAAAAGAAAAAAGCATTATTGACCAGAATGTTTTTACCGATTACAAGTATTGGGATGCGAAAGGAAGAAGTAAAGATGAAGCAGTGCGTAGATTGCCTAGCCCAAGAGAGGCAATTAAAGATGCCGGTCATTTTGCCGGAACCCGGTATGCTTTCAGAATTTCGCCCATGTGGGTAAACGTTGGAAGAAAATACTATATCAAAGGTTCGGATGAATTCAATAATGCTAAGTATAATGTAAAGTCAAATGACTGGGAAGGAGCAGAAAAAATATGGGGGAAATATGTGAATGACCCTGATCCTAAAATTGCCGGTTATGCTACCTATAATATGGCCCTGTCTAACGAAATTAAAGGTGAACTTGACACAGCCTATGAATGGGCACAAAAATCATATAAGCAGTTTCATAACCGTTCAGCATATGAATATATGCAAAAGTTAAAGCAACGAATTAACGATCAGCATACTTTACAAAAGCAAATGGAATAGTATAGAAAAACTTTCTGTAAGTTTTTGTAACGTTTGTAAGAAAACAAAAAAAATAAGAAGAAAGTCACAAACTCAAAACTAAATATTGCCCTTGTCATCTCATAAATACCTAAAGTCCAAACCATTGAACTTGATACTAACAAAAATAATGTTGCATACAGCAAAGCATTTGTTTCAGGGAAAATAGCATCAATTAAAGGAAAACCCAATAACACAGTGTTGCCAAAAGTTATATGAAGCATATGTATGGTTGCTACTGATTTTAATTTAAACAAAAGCCATACTCCTAAATATCAAATTTTTATATATTTGCCCGATTAATAGTATTTAGCAGATTATAATGGTTTTTAGCTCTCTTATCTTTTTATACCTTTCAGGCAATATCTTATATAATTGGAGTATACAGAAAAGAAACCAGGGTACAGAAAAACTTTATAAATATTGGCTTGTACATTTCTAT
>DAOVJU010000245.1 GCA_030632095.1 Chlorobiota bacterium | reverse complement strand
TGGTATAAATAATTATTAGGGCGCTCCGCTGGAGCTTTTATGTTTTGATAAATATTTGCTATAAACAGAAAGCCCCGATGGGGCAAGTTAAAACCATTGATATTGCAAAAACCAAACCTAACCTGACGGCTATGGCGTGGACGCTTAGAACAGGTAGAGCCTAAGGATACTATCTTTTCAAAAGATAGTATCCTTTTAAGTAGAATTTATTCTACAGTAAAAGTTAAAGAAGTAACAGAACAAGCGCCAAAAAAACCTAAAGCTCCAGAGCTAAGGTTTGTGGTTACATTTCCGGGAACTACATCAAAAAAACCTCCACGCCATTCGGTTTCAGCAAGAAGTGTTCTTATAAATTCAGCATGTTCGTCGTTAAGAGAATATTTTGTTTCTGTTATAATAGTCCCAGCCGGGAAAAATATTTTTTCTTTATCAGGTGAAAATAATTCACTTGCATCTATTGAAGGCAGTGAGTAATAATATATTTTAGCTAGTTTTTTTGAAACATCAACGGTGTCGAAACCCGGAACATGCATCCAGTCAATATCTATTTGATACATAGCTGCATCGGTCGTATATTGTTCTGCTACATAATCAATTTTAAACATTCCCGTATCGCTGTTAAAGCTGTAATGAAGAGCATTAAGAAGCATAACAGGAACCATCTCTGTTGTGGCTGTATATTGTTTTCCCTGATGATGAATATGCAGGGTATATTGTTTACCAGATAAAGCTCTAAAAGTTGAATCGGTTTGATAAATCCCCGGATTTTCTGTGCTTTCATCAAGCAGATAAGTGCTATCCTGGTTTGTGATTGCAACAGTTGCATTAGATACTGCTTCAGGTGGGGCATTTAATTCGGTTACCGGCCTGGTAATTTTAATTTCATGGATTTTAATTTCGTTGGTTATAATGCCATCAACAATAATTAACGGTATTTCTTCGGTTTGTAAATTCCAATTAGTTTGGGTTTCACAACCAAAGAGTAATAATAAAAATCCTATATAAATTGTTCGTTTCATTAAAATTTAAAGCTATATGTTATTGAAGGCATAAATCCTAATACAGCCATTTTAGTTGGTACAATAACAGGCTGATCATAATGATCTGAAGGTATTCTGAGATTTCCCTGAGAATCAACCAACTTTGTGAAATTTATTGATATTGGATTTTTTCTGCCATACAAATTAAATAAACCAAAAGTTATATGATGTTTGAATCGACGCACTTTCTTATTTAAATCTAAAATACCAACTACATCCAGCCTGTGATAATTTGGGAAACGGTCGTTATTTTTATACAGATAAACAGGCACAGAATAGTTCTGGTAATAATAAAACGCGGTTGGAGAAGAGAAAACAGCTCCTGATAAATACATCCAGTTAACCGAAAATTGCCATCTCCCCCTTGTTTTATATGTTAAATGCAAACTAAAATCGTGTGGCCTGTCAGCGGTCGACGGATATTCTTTATTAAAGTTAATTCCTTCTGTTTCTCGAAGTGAGCGGGAAAAAGTATAAGCAATCCAGGTATCAAAATACCTGGTTTTTTTTCTGTATGAGAACTCAATGCCATAACAACGTGTAGTTCCAAACCGGAGTTCACCTTCAATCAATGGATTTAAAAGCATTTTGGCATGATCTTTATAATCAATCTGGTTTTTCATTTTTTTATAAAAACCTTCAATTGAAATCTCATTTTTCTTTTCCTTGTTTTTTCTAAACAAACCCAGGGCAAACTGATTAGCTCTTCCTGGCTTAATATTTGGGTTACTGGGAAACCATACTTCAAGGGAAGTAAATGGGCTAATTGAGTTACTCAGCATATGGATATTTTGTGCTGTATTTACATAACTTGCTTTTAAAGATGTTTTTTTATTGAATTTATAGTTGAGGTTCAATCGTGGTTCAGGAATTCTATAAGTATTGTAAACCTCACTTGTTTCTGGATTTACAATTTCACTCACTTCATGATCTTCATCAAATAAATAAACAGTTGTAGGGCCTGTATTTTGCCATATTGTAAAACGAAAACCATAACGCATGGAGAATTTTTCACTTATTATTTTCTGATTTGAAATATATAAGACAAATTCATTTGCCTGGTTTACAGGCACATTGGGAATTCCGCTTTGATCCTCGATGTTTAAATGCAAATTCCCCGGATTAAATGAATGATTACTAATTTGACTCCCGAACTTATACGTGTTTTTTGGATTTCGATAATATGTAAAATCAGCTTTCAGGCTTCTGTTTGCAATTGATGAATTCCAATATTGATCGTTTTCAACAGAGAGATACAGATAGTAATTATATTTACTTGCATTGAATGTAAAATTTGAAAATAGTTTATCATTAAAAATATGGTTCCATCTTATTGTAGCTGCATTATTTCCCCAACTAATCGCACTTGAATTAATTGTAGTGTTTATTTGGCCGAGGTAGTCTTTTCCAAAATATGCTGAGATGAATATCCTGTTATTGTTGTTTATTTTTTGATTGAACTTGACATTTATATCATAGAAATATATATCAAGATTATCTCTGTTTTCACCGAGCAACCAATTAAGATGTGATTTTCTGGCAGAAACGAGAAATGAACTTCTTTGCTTTTTTATTGGCCCTTCAACTAAAATATTTCCGGATACCAGGCCATAATTTCCACAAACATGATATTTATTCATATTCCCGTCCCTGGTTTTGACATCAACAAGTGAAGATAACCTCCCACCTTGAGATGCAGGCATATCGCCTTTATATATTTTTATATCTTTTATTGCATCATTTACAAATACTGAAAAAAAGCCAAACAAATGAGCTGCATTGTATATTGGAGCTTCATCAATAAGAATAAGGTTTTGGTCTAAATGCCCGCCACGCACATAAAATGATGTTGATCCGTCGCCCATAAGTTTTATTCCCGGCATAAGTTGGAAGGATTTAATCAAATCGGGTTCTCCCATAAAACCATTGATATTATTCAATGTTTTAGGCAATATATTAAGCTCGCTCATCTGATTTAATTCAATGATATTTTCTGATTCTGCCGCGCTTACAACTATTTCTGAAATAATTGAAAAACCAGGAAACAATTCGGTATTAATTGTAATGTTTTTTTTGAGGTCAATTTTTTGCCGTTCGCTTTTTAATCCTGTAAACGAAAACATTATATTATAAATACCTTCGGGTAGGGTTAAAGAATAAAAACCATAACTGTTGGAAATTGTGCCAATGGTTGTACCTTCAACAAAAATGGTAGCTCCAATTAAACTTTCACTGGTTTTTGATTCTTTAATATGTCCTTTAATGGTATACTCTTTTGGTTTTTCTTCTTCAGGTTTTTCTATTTCTTTAACAGGTTTTAGAACAATTTGTTGTTCAATTGCAATGTATTCTATTTGTAAAGGATTAAAAATTTGTTCGAATAAATCCTGAAGTGTTAATAGTTTAGAATTTACAGAAATTGTTGAGTCGACAGGTATTTTTGACGGATTATATGAGAAGTTGACATCAGCTTTTTCGCTAATAATATTCAGAAAATATTCTAAAGTTGAATCAGTTACAGGAAGTGTAATGGTTTGGTTAAGGTTAATGTTTTGGGCTGTAGTTATTGTGGATACAAGGCAGAATAGTAATATTAGAATATGTTTTTTACTACAAGCGAGGACGCCCGGAACGTATAAGACATAGATGTTTGGAACTAATAAGGAGATGTGCTTTACGTTTAACATCCTTCTCCTTTTAAAATAATCTTATCGCCTTGCTTTTCAACTTTAATATCCAATGTGTTTTCAATAACTTTTAAAATTGACTCCAGGCTCTGGTCAACAAAACTAGCTGTAAGTTTACAGTTTTTAATTTTCTCATCTTGTATTTGAATATTAGCCTGGTGTATTTTATTTAATGTTTTTACGACCTTGCTTAACTTATCGTTTTTGAAAATTAATTTTTTTGTTTTCCAGGACAGGAAATTTACATCCGCATTTTTACTTTTCTTAAGTTCTTTAACCTTCTTTTTAAATAAAGCTTTTTCACCAGATTGAAGAATAACTTTATTTTGCCTGTTTGAAATTTGTGTAACTGCTACTTTGCCCGAATTCACAATTATTTCAATAGTATCTTCACTCTTATTTGAATTTACTAAGAATGAAGTTCCCAAAACTTCTATTTTAATTCCTGATGTTTTTACAATAAAAGGTTTTTCATCCGGCTCAACTTCAAAATATGCTTCACCAACAAGTTTTACCTCCCTTTTTTCCTGGTTGAAGTTTTTTGAAACAATGATTTTTGAATCCCTGTTTAATGTAATTTTTGATTGATCGGGCAGGGCAACTTCCCGGGTTTCGCTTTTAGTAATATATTTTTCTTTACCTGATTGGTTAACAAGATAATATCCTATTCCCCCAAGCATTATAAAAAGAATTATAATTGCAGCTATTCTTGAAACTTTGGCAAACAAGCTGACTTTTTTCCGGGGTTTAAAATCAATTATTTTCTTATCCGCTTTTTTTGTGTCAATTTCAGATTTAAATATTTTCCATTCTTTGTCGACATCAACAATTTGATTAATCCTATATTTTTCAAGATTTTCCCAAAGCGATTTGTATTGATCAAATATCTTCTGGTTTTCCTTGTTTTTCTTTAACCAGGATTTAATTTGATCAATATCTGCCTTTGATGCTTCTCCTGCGAAATAGCGGTTAAGAAAATCAAAGATTTCGCTATGTTCAAATTTTTCGTTCATGTGTATTTACTCATTACTACTACACGGCAATCTTAATTTACCCTATCAATTTTTAACTTTGAACTCAAATTAATTATCACATCAAAAAAGTAGTTTCATCAACAACATCAAATCAAATAATACTATAATAATCGCTAGATATTCTTTTAGATTTTCCCTGAAAAGTTTAAGTGCTTTTGACATGTTAGCTTCTACCGTTTTTATCGAAACATTTAGTTTGTCTGCTATTTCCTGGTATTTTAAATTCTCAAACCTGCTTAATTCAAATATTTCGCGTGCTCTATCCGGAAGCATTTCGAGCGTTTGTTGTATTTTTTCTTTTATTTCTTCCACAATAAAAGTGTCAGAATCATCTATACTTGAACCAGGATTAATATCTTCAATACGTTCAATGGAATAATTAAATTTTTTATGATCACGTATAAAATTAAGGCAACGATTATGTACAGAAGTGTACAAATAAGCTTTTATCGGTTTATTTAAATCAATGGTTTCTCGTTTTTCCCAAAAGTTAATAAATACATCGTGTACAATTTCTTTGGCATTATCCAGGTCTTTTAAAAAAGAATTGGCGTAATAACAAAGCTGTTGAAAATAGGTTTTGAATATTTTTTCAAATTGAGGTTCATCAAGATTTGATGATTGATATGTATTTTCTTTAGTCAAAGCAAGTTAAATTGTGTAGAATCAAATTTAGCTTTCCAAAATCATAAAACAAAATCATGAGAGTAAGTTTAATTTTAATTAAAGCTAAGTTTTGGTTATCAAAATATTGGCTTTCAGCCCTTTTTGTATTAAATTTATAAAAACTAATATTAAATTTTTTTCTAACTAAAAAAAAAAATTATGGCTGAAACTGTTTACAAAATTATTGAACTTGTTGGAACAAGTACAGAATCATGGGAAAAAGCTGCCGCGGCCGCAATTGCAAGGGCTGCAGAATCATTACGCGATCTTCGTATTGCTGAAATTTCTCAGCTTGATATGCAATTAAAAGATGGCAAAATTGAAGCATATCGGGCAAAAGTTAAAGTTTCGTTTAAATTTGAAGGGTAATAATAATTGTTTTATTGG
>DAOVJU010000125.1 GCA_030632095.1 Chlorobiota bacterium | reverse complement strand
TCTATGATCTTCTGAACTACAAATATGTACCATTCTACAGAAAAAAATCTGTTGTCCCCCCTGATGAAATTTTAAAAATTGACAGCTCTTGATGTCAGGGAGTTATGAACCAATAGCTGCAAAATGGGTTAAACCGAAATGTGAGAAACGAAATAAAAAAGGGAAAGAAAATATATTTTTATGATAACGGCATACGAAATGCTATACTCGGAAATTTTTTACCTGTAACATCAAGAATGGATACAGGAGCTCTTTGGGAAAATTTCCTTATAAGCGAAAGAATCAAGTTTAACATCAACAATGATATTGATTTTCAGAGTTATTTTTGGCGAACCACACAACAACAAGAAATTGATTATATCGAAGAATTTGAAAACAAGCTTTTCGCCTTTGAATTTAAATGGAATCCCACAAAGAAAGCCTTTTTATCCAAAACATTTTCAAATGCATATCCAGGATCACCATTTGAAGTAATTTCGCCAAATAATATACACGAATTTCTGCTAAATAGTTAATGCATTATCCTTTGCAAACAATTTGCCTGCATGGCAGTCCGCTTTCAAAATACGATAATATACTGAATCTTAACAGGTTTGCATTAATAAAGCTGTTTAGAGTCAGTTATATCCCGCTTTGTGCGAGGATTACCTTCGGTGAGGGCTTCGCCGTTCTCGAAAAAGTTTACTTTTTCGGAACTCGATAAGCACAAGCTCATTTTTTACACAAATGTTTCATATCGGTATAAACTTCCCTGGAAATACTATAATTACAAATATTATGGGATAACAGAAGAGACATATTTTGATATTGATTTTAAGTAATTATTGATTCGTGAGAAAGTAAGCTGTTATTTTTACTCCCAAATTCACATGAGAAAACATTGCAATTTATTTGCCCATACTCAAATTATTGCGTAAATTTGGAGTGGCGACTCCAAATATTACGCCAAAATATGAAATCGAGATTTTTGAAATCAAAATTATTACAGAAAAACAACTCCCCTCTTGGGCGTATAATCGTTTTAACCGGTGCTCGTCAAACTGGTAAAACAACACTTGCCCGTAATTGCTTTCCGGATTATACATATTTGTCAATTGAAGACCCAGTATTAAGAATGGAATATCGTGAACTCACCGCTACTCAATGGAAACATTTTTATCCGACAGCTATATTGGATGAAGTTCAGAAAGAACCGCAACTGATCGAAAGCATAAAGGCAGTGTATGATCAATTTACTGAACCCCGATATCTGTTGCTTGGTTCCAGTCGATTATTGCTTATGCAGAAAATTAAGTAAAGCATGGCAGGAAGATGTTATATTCAGGAAATCTTTCCATTAACACTACCTGAAATTCTTACAGATAACTGGAATAACGAGCCAAAACTTTCTGTTTTTCAACAGTTTATCCAAACCGGCTTATTACCGGAGACACTGCCTTCTTTTAAACTATATCCAGATTTTGTAACTAGAGAAGAGGCATTCAATTATTATTTGAATAATGGTGGTTATCCTGCCCTGGTTAATGCAGACTTAACCGATGAGGACAGATATGAATGGTTACTCGGATATATACGAACTTATTTAGAACGAGACATACGTGATTTGGCAGATTTTAAATCACTTGAACCATTCATCAAAATACAAAAAATGACTTCATTGCTTACTGCGCAATTAGTGAATTTTTCGCAATTAGGTAATGAAGCGGGAGTGAGTTCAAAAACAGCACAACGCTTTTTGCAATATCTTGAAATAAGTTATCAGACGATAATTTTACAACCCTGGTACAGTAATAAATTAAAGCGATTGGTTAAAACCCCTAAATTGCACTATTTAGATCCTGGAGTGCAAAAAGCAATTTTACAAAAAAGAGGAGAATTAGCAGGAAATGAGTTTGAGAGTGCTATTGTTGCAGAAATATATAAACAGATACAATCCATAAACCATAATGGCGCCTTCTTTCATCTGCGTACTCATGATGGAGCTGAAATTGATTTGTTGTTCGAAACAGCGCACGGTTTTATTGCCTTCGAAATAAAAATGTCAAACCATATTACAAAAACAGATGCACGACATTTGTTAAACCTTGATAAAATTCTTAATAAGCCTCTACTTAAATGTTTTATTATTAGCAAGGATTTTGAAGTAAAAAAAATATCGGATAAAATTCTGGCTATTCCTGCTGCAATGTTCTTAACATGAATTCCTCATTCATTAAAAACATTTAAGGATAGAATACAAGAGCCGCGTAAATTTATACAGGTGGTTATGGGGCCGCGCCAGGTTGGTAAAACAACCATGGTAAATCAATTATTTAAACAAATTTCTACTTCTGGAATGTTCGAATCAGCAGATGCAATTGCAGTTGGTAATTCAACCTGGATTGAACAAATATGGGAAACAGGCCGCCTGAAAATGAAAACACGATCGCATCAGGAGTTTTTATTAATCATCGATGAAATTCAAAAAAATCCAAATTGGAGCGAAACAATTAAAAAAATATGGGACGAAGATTCAAGAAATGATATCCCCTTAAAAGTTATTTTACATTCAGTGAAGTTCTATTAAACCCGATTGAGTGGGGGCGAATTGTGGAATCAGCCATTGGTGTTCATCTTATAAACCAGTCGCATAGAGAAAGTTTTTCAGTTTATTACTGGAGAGACAGAAACGATGAGGTATATTTTATTTTAGAAAAACAAGCTAAGATCATCGCCATTGAAGTTAAAAGTAGTTATTCCAAAAATAAAAAAGGAGAGATGAATCGTGAGTGGTTTTATGTGTTTTTATTGGAAAATATAAACCGGGACAAATAAATAGTTTTCATTTTAAAATTAACTATATTTTCCATGCTTTAGCCTGTTTTACTCTTACTACATTTTAAATCTGGCTCTTCTTAGTGGTAAGCCATTCCTTCCAGTTTTTAATTTATAATTAAGTGAAAATAAAACAAATTGATATGAATCCGGCCAGTTATCGCCTAAATTAGTCTTTTCATCAAGATAATCAGAAAATGCAAACCGGTAACCCGCTTCTACTCCAAAACGTATTACTCTATTTAGCCTGAATTTAAAACCAACCCCAAATGGTATAACAGGCGTTGTATGATTATATTTTTCAGGCCTGTCAAAACTTGTATTATACCCAGCTTCATGAATATACCTTTCGTTTATCACAGTTTTTGAATAGAAAAAAGTTTCTCCAACACCAATAAAAAAGTAACTTGACATTGGAATATTTTTGTACCATTTGTAAGACTTTAAACGATAAACATTTTGCTTTCTTTTTTCCTGGATTACATAATATTCAAATTGTCCGGATATTTCAGTAAGGTATACATTTGTTATTAAATTTCTGGTACTATAATCACTATATATATCTGCAGCAGATAAATTACTTACTACTATATTAAATTTAAATGCCATTTTTTCACTAAATATATATCTGCCTCCAACAAACAAGGCAGGCCTGAATGATAGTGGTGTGATCCAAAAGTACTGTCCAACCAGGCCGGCATTTGCAGGTGAAGTCGCTCCTATATCTGTCACTAAGTTAGATGCTCCTATACCGTAAATTCCTTCGAAAGATTTTGTATTCCAATACTGTCCTTCAACAACATTAGAAATAAGCGAATAAATAATAAAAAGCAGGAATATTTTATTTCTAAAGGAGACCATCTATTTCGTTTGTTTAGCTATTATTAACTAATTAGATTATATTGTAGTGTTACCATACCTTAAAGATAGTAAATTTTACATGAGCATAATAAAAACAGGAAAAGGTGCCCCATGTAGAAAAAAAACGAATGTTTTGCTGAGGAATTGAAAAACATGAGACACCTTATTATTCAGTGAATTAGTGAACTGTGATCAATAAACAATGAACTCAGTAAAATGGTATGTTCAAAAAAAACATTTTCACGTATTCACTATTTTAATTCATTAATGAAACACCAATGGTAAATGGATATAGCACTGGCCCTTTATTTTTCTCAAACAACGTAACTAAACTATAATTTGCATATAAGTTCAGTTTTTTATAGCCAATCCTTGCCGTAATACTGTATGTATATGGAGAAAGGCCGAAATCTTCTTTCGTTTTATCTTCATATTCCTTACCACCTATTGCGTATTTCTGTTTAGTTCTTGATCCTATTTTTACACCTCCGATAACACCAGTTGAAAAGTAAATGGGATTTTGTTTCTTTCCAACAGGAATATGATATTCCAGCAATAAGGGTACAGTTAAATATGTAATACCTAATTTATTCTTATTAAAATTTGTATCTACTTCTGTTGTTAAAAAAATATTATTAGGATCTAACATTATGTTTTTATCAAAATGATAATTATTCCATTTAATTCCCATTCCTGTTACCAGACCAAACCTGTTTTTGTATACAGGGAAAGCTTTTTCAACAAAATTAAGACTAAACTCAACTGATTTACTGGTATTTAATTCCATGAACTTACCATTAGTGGGCAAGGATAATTCATTACTGGAATTTAAAAAGTTATTCATTCCAAGCTCAATTCCTTTCCAATGGCCATTAAATTTTTTTGATTTATGATCATATTCTTCATCATCAAAAAAGCTGTAATCTTTATCCTCATCATCTTCAATAATTATGATGTGCTTTTTCCCAATCCTTATTCTTGTTGTATCGCCTTTTGCATCTTCGTCAATATCCAGGTCAAATTCATCGGCATTTACATCAACATTAAGAAGTTCTTTGTCACCATACATGATCTTTATGGTTTTGTCTTTCTTTACTTCTGTTGTGTCACTTTCTTTGACTTCCATACTATCCGCCACCTGTGCATAATTTATTAAACCAAAGCTTATAATAGTGAGTATTAATACTATCTTTTTCATTTTTATAATTTTTAAAATGTTGAATTATTTTTGTGTTTGTTTGTGAGACGAAAAAGGATTAATAAAAGTTACAGGAGGGTGTAAATTATTTCTTAAATGTTTTTGAATATCCCAAATACTTGGTATTTAGCGCAAGATATTCAACTTCACCTTCTTCATTTTCCTTATGCTTAAATTCCAGCTTTCCGGGTGTAATCTTATCAATTCCGGAAATTCCTGCCCGGGCAAGATCCAAATATGTAATTTCTTTACCTGCCCTGTATTCTTCTCCTAAAACCAATCTTTTAAAACGATCAACTACAAATTCATTAACAGTGAGATAATCGTTGTCTGTGTTTTGTTTTGATGGGATTTCCTCTTTATCAAAATTAAATTCAACTTTAGCAACTGCTGAATAATTTACGTTTAATTGTGGTGTACGTTCTTTTAAAGAAAATTGAAAATTTTGGCTACTATTAATAATGATAGGTTTTAGATTTTTGTGTCTTACTGGCTTTTCATATACCGTATCTGTGGTTTTATTTATTAATTCTTTAGCTTGCTTTTTTATTTGTTCCTTTTTAACAGCATCAGTCTTTTTATTGTCATTAATATTTGCTGCTAACTGATTTTCAAATTGTTCTGCTTTTTCAATTAAGTTTTCATCAGTGTTTGATTGAGCAATATTTTCTATAGGTTTTCTGAACAAATTGTCAAGATTTGTGATTACTAAAAACAATATTAAAACGGCTGCTGCTGCTGATGCGTATTTAACAAATAAACCAGGTGTTAAACGAATGGTTTTTGATCTTTTTAGTGATTTTTTATTCTCGAAAACAATGCTTTCACTGGCAGTTAAATACGATTTACCAAATAATTCAAAGTCCCGTGTTTTGCCCGGGTTCTTATCCAGGTATCCTAAAAATTTCTTTTGGCCTGTTTCTGATAGTTGCTTTTCATAATACGCAATACAATACTCTTCAAAATTAATGTTTGAAATAATTGCTGATCCTATAGTTTTTTTCAACGAATGTTTATCTGAAAATGCAATGGTTTTATCAGCTTGAAGCTTTGTTTTAGTGTACAGATCAATATCTTTTTTCCCTGCATTGTTATTCTTCAAATGATCATCAAAAAGAATTATTTCATCTTCATCAAGGTCTCCTTCTAATCTCGCGACACAATATTCATCAAAATTTGCCCTGGTAATTACCATGGGTTTTTTATCTGGTTTTTTAAGCAATGATTTATTATCAAATTTTGGTTGCTCCGGGACTATTTTAAGGTTTTCAAAACTCTCAAGTTCTTCTTTCATATCCGGATTTTCAGAAATAAATACCTTTAGCTCAGCAATCTTTTCTTTGCTAAGGTTTCCTTCGATATAATCAAGGAAATATGCTTCGTAATTATTTCTGTTTATTTTCATTGCTATACTACTGCTTCAATACTTCCTATGTAATTTTTTAAAACCATCCTGGCCCTGTAAATGTAAACCTTGACCTGCGATTCTGATAATCCTGTTATTTCTGAAATCTCCTGGTACGAATAGCCTTCATAGTCGCGCAAAAGCACAACCGAATGCTGGTCTTCAGGTAATTTTTCAATTGCTTTATGCAACAATTCATTTAAATCAGAATATTGCTCATTATGCGAATATTTTTCAGTATTTATATATTCAAAATCAACTTGCTTTTTTTCTCTTCTTATTAAATCAATCATTGTATGATACGCTGTTGTGAAAATGTAAGATTTTACTTTTTTAAAATTCACATTATCAACATTTATCCAAAGTTTCTCATACGTATCTTGTACAATATCCCTTGCTTTTTCTTCATCTTTAATGTTTTTTAAGATAAAGCGATAGACATTGTCCGAATAAAGATCAACACTACTATTATATTCCTCGACTAACATTCTTTTTCTAATTTCACATGTATGACGGACAAAATATTGATAAAGTTACAATGAAGTTTATTTTTTTGTTGAAAAAGTTTAGTAATTTTCACAACTAATTAAAATATAAGCGTTAACAGTTTAGGATTTAATAACTGTATATATAATAGAACAGAACAAAGTAATTTGATTAAAAAAGTTTAAATTGGCTCGCAAAGACGCCAAGAACGCAAAGAAAATATTTATGACAGAAAACGAAATCGCAAAGATATTAGTCAATAATTTATAATACTTGGCGTGCTTTGCGCCTTTGCGAGAAAAAACATTAAAATTCCAATACGATAAAATTGAGCGTGAATAATTACTTAAAAACTAAGATATGAAAAAAGTTACAATATTGCTTTATACACTATTATTTTTATCACTTAATAATTGTATAAGCCAGGAAAAAACAGACAGTCTTACCGGGAAACAAATTGTTACAGAAAATGAGTATTTAGTACAATCAGTATTATGGTATCAACAGTCGGCTGAAATGCGCGCTGTTTACTATCAAACATTCAACATGGCAAAAATTGTGCTTGATGATAAATTGATGAGAATCCGGCTGTCAAAACCTGCTGCATTGATTGTTGACATTGATGAAACCATGCTTGATAACAGTCCTTTCGAAACTGAAAGTATTCGTTCAGGAAAAGGATACTCCAACGAATACTGGATGGAATGGACATCTATGGAAAAAGCCAAACCTTTGCCAGGCGCTTTTGATTTTGTAAAACACGCTACAGAAAAGGGAGTTGAAGTTTTTTATATTTCTAACAGATACCTGGAAGAACTGGAAGAAACAATAAATAATTTAAAAAAATATGATTTCCCAAATGCTGATACGGCACACATACTTCTACGCAAAGATAGGAGTGATAAAACAAACCGCAGGAATTTAGTGGCTGAAACTCATGTAGTTGTTATGCTTGTTGGTGATAACTTAGCTGATTTCTCACAGGACTTTGCAAATCGGGGAGAAGATCTTGGATTTAACCTTGTTGATGAATACAAAGATAATTTTGGCGCTATATTTATTATATTGCCAAATCCAATGTACGGTGAATGGAGTAATGCAATTTATAAATATCGTCGTGATTTAAATGATGAAGAAAAAGACAGTGTCAGAAAAGCAAGTTTGAGAGGGTTTGAGGAAAAGTGATAATACCTGTTTATAATCTATTCTTTCTTCCTAACCTGCATTATTACTCGCTTAGCTCATGAGAAAAGTTCATGCATTTTCGCAAAAACTTTCCGAAAGTTTAGAAATAAAAAAGCACCGCATCCCAGGAGGAACGAAGTGGATACCCGGGAACTCATGATCTAGGCATTGTCCTCTCCAATTAGGAAATCCCGGCTCTACGCTATACTTCGGCCGGGATTAGGAAGCGAGAAAATGCCGGGATGAAGAAGCTACATATTTTCCAGGTAGCTGGTTGTATAATTTCCTTCAATAAAATTTTTGTCAGAAAGCACTTTTAAATGGAAAGGTATTGTTGTTTTAATACCTTCAATAACAGTTTCCGAAAGCATTCTTTTCATAATGGTTATGGCCTCTTCGCGTGTAGTTCCGTAAGAAATAAATTTTGCAATTAAAGAATCGTAATAAGGTGGGACTGTATATCCTGAATAAATGTGTGTGTCAACTCTTGTTCCCCT
>DAOVJU010000519.1 GCA_030632095.1 Chlorobiota bacterium | reverse complement strand
CGCCACAGGTTCCAAAATGATACCAGTTACCTTCGCTGTCAAATGCTGTGTGATAATAAAAGTAGTTTAGCGGATCATATTCACTGTCTATGGTTTTTTTCCATTCCCATTCTAATTCCTGGGGGAGAATGGCGCTTGTGGTTAAGATCAGTAGTAAGAGGTTTATTAGGTATTTCATTTTATTAGACTAATAGATGTTAAACTTTTAGACATTAGACTGTGTGGGTGTGTTGTTGGTGTTGAGTGATTTGTTATTCTAAAAGCAATAATTTGAAGTTGCAAAAATAGTAAAAAACCCAAAAAATCCTGCGAGGTTGAGAATATTAAAAATGCTTTCAACCTGCCATTTTTGTATTCATTAATTTACTTAAACCTCGCAGGTTGAAGAATTGCAGAAGCTGATGTTTACGCTATTTGTGCAGGTTGAAACGTAATTCGGTATTAGCAATTTGCAAACTGCTTATTGCCAACTGCCACTGCCAACTACCACTATTTGTCTTTCTACTTTTGTCTTATATATCATTTCCTGGATTTTATGTCTTGTTTACAGTTTTTACCCTTTAAACAACAAATTTATTACTAATTAAATGTAAAACGAGGGTAAGGTTTTTGGGCTTTATGGAACTATATATATAGAGAAGAGTTTTTGCGGAAGCCGAAAAGCATTACGAGTAGGCAAAATTAAAATTACAATTATGAAAAAATTAGCTTTGGTTTTTTTAGCGGCTTTTTTGTTCTCATGCGAAAAAAACATGAATGATGTACGCCCTTTTAATGAAGGGGACAAAACAAATTTCAGGCAACTGGATAATAATGTTACTATTGTAGCAGATCCTGATGATGATACTATAGATGACCCAATTTTAGATCCTTGATTTTCATATATTGTTATTAATAAAATAAGGGAGGGAGTTGAAACTTTCTCCCTTATTTTTTGTAATTTTAGGTAAATAAAACATATTTTATTGAAGATCAGGTTTACATATAAATTATCGTTAGTTTTCATAATATTTTATATAATTCCGGGTATATCATGTGCAGAAAAAGAAAACCAAAATGTAAACAATGAACAATATGCGAACGCATTATTATTGGAAGTAGCACAATTATTCCAGGAAAGAGAGTATAATGAAATAGAAAGCAAACTTAAAGAGTGTGAATATTTCTTACCATCATTAAAATCAAATTCCCTAATTGTTTCGGATTATTACCGGTTTAAAGGCAAATTATATACAATAAATCGTGACTTTGAAGACTCACATAAGTTATTAAGGAAGGCAATATTAATTCGTGAAAACAATACATCAGAAAATGACAGTATTTTGTCATACATGTATAACAATCAGGGAGTTAACCTCCTTCAGTTAGGTGGTTTCAGCGAGGCGGTAAAATGTTTTGAAAGGTCAATTAACATAAAACAAAAGTATTTTGAAGAAAATGATCCTGTTTTTCTTTCTTCCTATAATAATTTAGGAATCCTTTATAAGAAGATCAGTGGTTATGAAAATGAATTAAATGCTTATTCTAAGGCAGAAAAAATATATGAAAGAAACATTGATAAATATGATAATTACAGGTATGGTAAATTATTAAATAATAAAGCAAATCTTTTAAATAACCTTGCTCGTTTGGAAGAGGCAATGGTATATTATAAAAAGGCTTTTAATATCGTGAAAGAAGATAGTGATCCTAACTTATATTCATTACTATATGTGAACATTGGTAGTTTGTACTTAAAAAATAATGAGTACGAGAAAGCGCTTGATTATTTTGAAAAATGTATTGCATACAGAGAGAAAAATGAATTAAAACCTTTTCCGATTAATTTTAATAATATAGGGAGGTGTTATTCTCTGTTAGGTAATAATCTGGAAGCATTAAAAAGCTTTAATAAGGCACTTATGCTTTATTCAAATGATTATGGTAAGGATTATTACAAATTAGGATTAGTTTACAAAAACTTAGGCGATCATTTTTTAAGAAATAAGCAATATTTAAAATCGCAAATATCGCTCGAAGCCTCAATTGATATTTTAATTAAGAATTTTGACAAAAATCATCCGGGAACATCAGGAAGTTATATGCTATTGGGTGATCTGTATAAGGAAAAAGGTAATTTCCAAACTGCTTTAAATTATTACAATATTCCACTTGAGTTTTATAATGAAGATTTACTATTGCCAATCCCTAACAAACTTATTTATTTAGAAATATTTGCAAAAAAGGCTGATGCATTATATCAAAATGCGGTATTAACCGGTAGTAAAGATGAATTGTTAAAAGCATTTAAATCATACAAAAAAGCCTTTCTTTTGATAAATGAGATTAAGGCCGGATATTTAAGTGATAATAGCAGGCTAAGGTTTTTAGATAAGGAAAATGAAATTCTTTCTAATGCTATTGATGTTGTTTATCAATTATATGAGTTATCAGGGAATATGGAATATTTGCCTGAGGCTTTTTACATTTCCGAAATGAATAAGGCTTCCGTACTGAATAATTCACTGAATGAAGCTGAAGCATTAATAAATGGAAATATACCTGATTCTTTAATTACTGCTGAGAACAAGCTTAAAAAACAAATAAACTACCTGGAAAATGATCTTCTTAAAGATAATGAAGATATTATTCATGGTGATATTTCATCAAATGATAAATTGATAAAATTATATAAAGAAAGAGAAAGGCTTATAAAACAGTTTGAGAAAAATTATCCTGAATATTATGATTTAAAATATAAACCCATTACAATTTCCATTGGTCAATTACAAGAAAATCTGGGGAATAACAAAGTAATGATTGAATATAACCTGACGGATAATTATTTATACTCTTTCCTTATTACAAAGAGTAAATTTGAATTAGTAAGGCAGGAAATAGATTCTGATTTTTTTAATACTTTATTTTATATTCACAGCTTTGTTTATTATAACCCGGAAATTAAATTTCAATCGGATCATTTCCGTAAATTTGCTG
>DAOVJU010000112.1 GCA_030632095.1 Chlorobiota bacterium | reverse complement strand
TCTTTCAAGTTTTATTCTCAAAATCTCACACTCTCTTTGGTTTCTGTAAATTTAATTTTATATCGAACTCAGGTTATTATTAATTTTCTAGAATAATTTATTAATCAGGTCAACAACCCTGTAAGAATATCCCCATTCATTATCATACCAGCTAAGTACTTTAATGGTTTTACCAATAACCATGGTACTTAAGGCGTCAAAAATTGAAGAATGGGAATTGTGAATAATATCAACCGAAACAATTGGATCTTCTGTATATTCCAGGATACCTTTCATTGCACCATCAGCAGCTTCTTTCATGGCTGCGTTTATTTCTTCTTTTGTTGCTTCGGTTTTCAAATTAACTACTAAATCAACTAACGAACCGGTTGGAGTAGGTATGCGTACTGCCATTCCATCTAATTTTCCCTTTAATTCAGGAATAACTATACCAACAGCTTTTGCAGCTCCTGTTGTTGTTGGAATTTGAGATACTGCTGCTGACCTGGCCCTTCTTAAATCAGAATGGGGAGCATCAAGAATGGATTGATCGTTTGTATATGCATGAATAGTAGTCATTAAACCATTTTCCACACCAAATTTGTCATGAAGTACCTTTACTACAGGTGCAAGGCAATTTGTGGTACAAGAAGCGTTTGAAACACATTCATCTTCTGGTTTTAAATCATCATTGTTTACACCTAAAACAATCATTCTATCAATTTTATCTTTAGCAGGAACAGTAAGAATTACCTTCTTTGCCCCATTCTTTAAGTGATCTCCATATCCACCCTTTGCACTTTCTTTTTCACGAAAAATTCCGGTTGATTCAACAACAACATCAGGTGTTTCATTCCATTTGATGTCAATTGGGCTTCTTTCAGCACTTATTTTAATTTCAGTACCATTTACAATGATCCCTGTATCGTTATAACTCACTGATCCATCAAATTTTCCCTGTGTTGAATCATACTTAAGTAAATGAGCAAGCGTTTTGGTATTTGTAAGGTCGTTAATTCCAATAACCTCTAAATTGGGATCGTTGAGAATGATTTTAAATACATTTCTTCCAATGCGTCCAAAACCGTTTATTCCTACTTTAATTTTTGACATTTTTTTTCGTTTTAAGATTATAACTTATTTGTTCAAAAGAAGCTCAAAATTATATATTTAATAGCAATTCATCAATAAGATTTAATAAAAAAAGGCCTCAAAATAAGAAGCCCTTTTTAATATTGGATTTATTTATCTTAATATTTTATAAATTTTGCAAAAGTTTTTGCTTTTCCAGAATAAATATTTACAATATAACTTCCAGGTTTTAAATCTGTTGCGTCTAAATTACATGTTTGATATCCTTTACTTTGGTTTTCAAGTTTATTTATTTTAATTAACTGTCCTTGTATATTGTATATGGCGATTGTAATATCCGCAGTAGATTCTACATTGAATCCTAAAATTGCATTTTCAGTTACAGGATTTGGATATACTTTAACATTAGAAACTAGCTTAGCAAGCGATCCTTCATTTTCTTCAACATAAACTGGTCCGGCAAGTGTTTCAGATTTCCACAATCCCCTTCCATGAGTTCCTATAAATATATGCCCGTGATTGTTTGAATACCATCTCCAATTAGGCCATGTTTGTTGTCTGATCATAAATGTAGGAACTGTTTGCATTCCTGCATTCTCTTCGGTCCACTCGGGAGATGCCTCTAAGATATTATCACATGAGAAAACTCCATATTCTGTTCCTATAATAGCCATAACTGAACTATTGTAATGAAGCATTCCTGAATAAACCGGCATTGCAGGTAAGTTACCCTGAACAGAAAAGAAATTACCATCTGTTGCAGTAGTTGTTGCTGCTATGGTTGAATAATAAACATATTCATCGTTTCCATAGTTGCCAAGTGTTATTAAAACAACATTAGTACTTTGTTGGTCACAATAAATATCAGTAACAGTTCTGCTTCCAAAATCATGGATTTGCTGAACTTCAATTACTTTATCATCCATTGTAACCGGTGGTACCTCACTTTCATTTACAAATTGCATATCGGCATTATTCCTGTTTCTGGCAAGTTTTATATTTGAAACCCTGTATAATTTATTTCTGGAAGTGGAAAAGAAAACATGGTCTCCATCATTTGAAATAGCAACATGTTCAACCATTTCATCATTCTCAGAATGGGTTGGTATGTAATCAAGAAAGTCAATTGGTAACATTCTCCACCATCCCCATCTGGCAATATAATCATTGGAAGGCTCATGAAAGTTTGTTGCCAACCGAGTAATCCATAATTGTCTGGATAATCCTAACACAAATAATGAGCCATAAGGATCCCTGACTTTAATGGTGTCTGGTTTGTTATCATAATTTTCATTTTCAACATAATAATTTTTTTCCAGGGTTTTATATATAGGTAAATTGAAAATATTTTCACTTAAAAAGACCAGGGTTTCTCCAATAAGATAATCTCGTTTACATACTAATTCAAGTGTGTCATAAGCATTTTCATCATAATGTGTTTCCCAAAGGGCAATTGGGGTAACAAATACAGCTTGCTTAGGGTCTGTACCAACATCAATATAACTTGCATCCCATCTGTGATCTATTATTTGCATTTGTGAATAAAAATATTGAGGTCCACTTGTATAATCGTTTGTTCTCATCAATCTTCCGTATTGACTTGTATAAAACAAAATATCAGGATTTAGCTGTGAAATTGCACATTGTCCCCCATCACCATCCAATACATGAACTGCAGCCATTTCTGTGTTGCCATCGTACGGGATATATTGTGTGCCATTGTCTTGAGTACCTCCTAAAACTTTACTATAACCGTCAAATGCAACTGAAAAGAATTGAGTTACATTATAATTGCGGTTTAATGATGTATATCCAATATTTGTTTCAAGTTTTGCAAGGCCTCCATCGCTTGCAACAAACATAATATTTTCTTCCTCCGGATGATATAGTATTTCATGCTGGTCGGCATGCAAATATAAAGGGTGCCACTCTGGAAATTGCCAGTACGAAATTTGCTGCCAGGTATTACCATATTCCCAAATCCAAAGATCCAACCCGCCAACAACTATTACATTTTCAGATCCAGGATGTACTTTGATCAAATTATCAAACCTTCCTTGCTTGCCATAGGGTTGAAAATCAGGACTCCCTCCCGGTCCAATTATTGACCATGTTAAACCACCATCGGTCGATTTGTATATATTATATAAACCATCCTGCCATTCAGCGGGTACAAGATCAGTATTTTCCCACATATGCGAAGCCCCGCAATAAACATAATCAGGATTTGAAGGAGCAATATCGAATTCAAGCCTTGTTGCGTCTGTTGGTAATTTATTTGTTGTATCAGTATTATTTGCTGATGCATCAGATATTTTAATAAAATCATTATCTGTTGCCCTCTTAATATATCCCTGATCGTTTATTGAGGCAATAATTGATCCATTTGATCCAATTTCAATATCAGTAGCCAGGCCTTCATAGTCAGCAAATGAACTACTAAGCGGATTTGACCAGGTTGATCCACCATCAATAGTAACCCGTATACCTTTGGTTGTTGCAGCATATACTGTATTAGCATCATCGGGGTGCGCTTTAAGCCTGGGGACTATAACAAATGTTTCCTGTGCTTCGGTACTATTCCAGGTACTTTCTAATCGTTGCCATGTTTCACCTTTATCGGTTGATTTCCAGATACCTTGTCCTTCAATCATTGGTGTAGCGACATTAACTCCATGATTATAAAATATTCCTTCACCTGTACCAAAATATATATCACCATTTGATGTTTGACAAATACTATTTACTGCCAGATTCGTAAAATTGTTACTTAGTTCATCTCCGGAATAATTGACTTGGACCCATGAACTTCCTCCATATAAAGATTTCCATAATCCCCCGCTAACACCACCGGCAAACATCAAATTTGGGTCATCTTTATCTATTAATAATGCACGTGTCCTGCCACCAACATTATCAGGGCCTAATTCTTCCCATTGAAGGTTTAAACTACTTTTATTATTCTTTCGTAATTGTTTTAGTTGCCTTTGTGCAGTTTTTACGTCTTCTAATTCAACTGTTCCGGTAACCTGGTTACTTCTAATTCTTTGATACCATTTTGCAGCTCCTGCAATGCCTTCACCAGATTTATTTATTACTGTTCCTGGAACATAATAAGTACTTTTTTCATTATTTATAAACATTAAAGCAATTATCCCGATAATTGCCCCAAGACCAAGTGTTAATAATAAGTGTTTGATTTTCATAATGTTATATTTTCAGTAAATAGATTTATTATCCCAAAAAAACAAATTGCAAGATAATGATAATTTAAATAATATAAAACCGTATTTTTTATAATCTAATCCCCATTATGAGTATATCATCCACTTGCTTATATTTGCCTTTCCATTTAATGTAGTTTTCTTCTAGTTTTTGTTTTTGTTCAGGCATCTTTAATAAATGTATCTTTTTTAACAAGGCTCTAAAATTTCTTTTTAAAAAACGTGTATCTTCATTACCTCCAAACTGGTCATAATAACCATCAGAAAACAAATAAATCATATCATCTTTTTGCATTTGGATTTCTTCAACTGTAAATTTTCTTGTTCTATCCCCATCATACCCTATTGCCATTCTATCCCCTTTTATTTCGTGTAATTCCTTATCCCTGAAAAACCATACAGGGTTCATTGCCCCCGCAAACTTGAGCTTCAAAGATTTAGTATCTATATTAATTAAAGCAATATCCATTCCGTCACTGGCTTCATATTCCTTTCCTGTTTGATGCAAGGCTTCAATAGTATTTATTTTAAGCTTATCAAGAATTTTTTCTGGTTCAAGAATCTTTCTTTCATTAACAATTTTATTCAGGAATGAAACAGATATCATGCTCATTAATGCACCGGGGACACCATGTCCAGTACAATCGGCAGCAGTAAGAATTATTTCATTTCTTATCTTTGTAGCCCAGTAAAAATCACCACTGACAATATCCCGTGGTTTATTATAAATAAAATATTCACCCAGTATTTCATTCAGAAATTCTTCCGGTGGAAAAATTGCTTTTTGTATCCTGCCTGCATATAAAATACTTGATAAGATTTCGTTGTTTTGTCTGAGTATCTGGTCACGTTGCGAGGCAATTTGCTCATTTCTTGCAAGGATCTCTTCCTCAGCTTGTTTTAATTTCGTTATATCCGAATCAATTGCAATAAATTTTATTATGTTATCCTGAAAATCAAATATAGGCGTTAACGTAGTTTGTAACCATATATCACGCCCGCTTTTTGTCTTGCTTCGCGATATGTAATTTACCGATACTTTATGTTCCCTGCATTTTTCAATATCTTTCTCAATATCCGGATTCGAACTGGTTTGAATAAAGTTTGAACCCTTAAGTGCAATGAATTCCGCTAAATTATATTCGAACACCCTTGCAAACCCTTCATTCACCCATTCAATCTCACCTTTTTCGTTAGCAATTATAACCGCGTTGTCTGTTTCGCTGGCCACTATTGAAAGCTTTCTAAGTTCTTCGGACTGGGTTAGTATTTCTTCCTTTTGCTGAGATATCTCAATATTTTTTTCTGATAACTTTTTATTTGATTCTCTTTTTGTCCTGTACCAACTATAAATAATAAATACCAGGCATATAAATAAAACAATCAGGAAAACAAATAAAAACAGGATATTTCGTTGTGTTTTTATTTTAATAAATTGCTCATTGATTTCTTTTTTCTGAGCTTCTATTTTATTTTGATGATTATGAATTTCATCTTTTTTAGATTCCAGTATAATATTTTGAGATTCTACATCTTTTTTTTGTTTTATAATTTCTTTTTGCTGATTAATGATTTCTGTTCCTTGCTCTTTAAGGGTTTTTGTTTTAGCATATAATTTTTCTTGCTGTTCCCTGATTTCACTAAATAATTTATTTAGTTCATTTTTATGTTTATTGATCTTTTCTTGTTGTTCGGATATTAATACCTGCTTTCTGCTTATTTCTTCATTTTGCTTTTGAATTTCTTCTTTCTGCCTTTTAATTTCTATTTCACTTTGCTCAACTTTTTCTTTTTCTGTTTGCAATTCCTTTTCTGTTTCTTTATAGAGTTCACGCACGTCAATTTCCGTTCCGCCAATAAGGAGCAATTCCGGTAATGCTATTAAATTATTATCCGTAATATTCATTTTATTGATCTCAAAACAGATTGTTTCTTTCTTTTCCGGTAAAAAATTTATCATTACGAATTCTTGTTTTGCACACTTGTTAGTAATTAATAAAGTATTATTACCCTGAATTTTTTCAAAAATCTTTTCAATTTCATAATTATACTCGTTACTTACATATAATATCTGGGTTGCGGTTATATCAATTACATTTTTAAAATGTAAAACTGATACAGGTTTTTCTTTAACAGAACTGATCTTAACCATTTTTTCAAGTGTTCTATACATAGAAGAATCTTCTTCAAATACCCCGATTTTGAATGTGTCTGTTTTTTCTTCATTATCCCATTTAACATATTTTCCAAAATTAAATATATATGCCGATTTTACTTCATCACCGGTATATTGCTGGGCTGTTGAACTTAAGAATGTTAAAAAAAAGATTATAATTAACAGGTAATATTTATTCATTGATTTTAATAGATTAAGCAATTATAAAATATATAAAACTCAGCTTAAGATAAAAAAATTATAAACATGGTTTTAATTTATTGATGTTTTTATTCAGTTTATTAGAAAACATTTAATTGCATTGAAATTAAAGTTTGCATTATCTCCTGTATTTCACTAAATTTAATTAGGTTTTGAACGATAATTCTGTATCCTGCATTATACTTTAGAAATTTCAATAATCTGCTAATTATTATTTCAATCAATATATAGACACTAAAAAAATGTATACAAACCCGGTACTAATTATTATAAGCTTATTCTTGTTTATTACATCTCTCACAGCACAGGAAATAAACGATACAATTACTGAAAAAAAATTTGAAGACCTTTTGAAAATGTCTTTTGATGAATTGAAGGATATTAAGGTTTCAATTGCCTCAAAGAGTGAAAATATACTTGATAACGCTCCTGCAATCGTTACAGTAATTACTGCTGAACATATGAGGCTGAAAGGCATAAAAACTTTATTTGAAGCATTAAGTTATGTGCCTGGATTTACAGCATTTCACAGCACTAATGGTGATCGTTCTATGGTTGTAAGAGGAGTTATGTCTTTTGACGGAATTCTTATTATGATTGATGGTGTTCCTGTAAACGACCCTATTGATGGAAGCTTTTCCTTCTATGATATGTCCCTGAATGCGATAGAAAGAGTGGAAATTATCCGTGGTCCGGGTTCTGCACTTTATGGGGGCTATGCACTTGTGGCAGTAATGAACATTATTACATACACGGGTGAAAATACCGGACAAAAGCTGAATTGTAGTTTAACAGGTGGAGAAATAGCCAATTTTGACGGAGCAATGTTTAATGCCAATGTTTTGTATAATCATACATCGGATGATGCTAAAATTAGTTTATCGGTCGGTTACATAGAAGATGGCGGACAAAATTTTAAAGTTCCTTCAGACCAAACGAATGTCCTAAATGCATTTCAAAATATTGAGAGGGCAGATGCGTATATTTTCGAAACTGATGGTGTTACTCATGCAGATAGCTTAATTGGAAGCAGAGAGGATTACCGTATTATTAATGGTCATGTGAACTTTACAAAGGGTTCGTTCAATGCAAGCGGTTTTACTGCTATTCGCCAAATTCATCCTCTTTTTTCGTACAGGAATTCTACCTGGTGGGACGACCCATACACTCGTAAAGATCAATTATATAGAGGGTCTGCACAATATAAATGGAAAACCAGGAATATTACAATAACCCCAAAATTTTACGGTAGCTTTATCAGTCGTATGACAGAAGGTGACATTACAGGCAGGAAGGCAGATGATAACGATCCTGAATCATTTAACCGGATAAATCACGGGCTGCCGGAGATATGGGGTGACGGAATGTTCGAGCAACGAAAGCATTACACTATGACCACAACCGGAGAGGTTCACTTGGATTGGAATATCTCTTCCAAACACGCTCTGACAATGGGAATAGTTGCAGAGAACACTTTAATTAGCGGAATATCTAACCGGGCTAACTTCCGTAGCACAGGAAAAGATGATGCATGGAAAACAGAACGCTCCTTTCTTGATGCTGAAGATCCTGATTTCCCGGAAGTTACGAAAATAAAAGATTTTACCGATACATATCCCTGGATTTCATCAAGAACAGGAATTGCACAGAAAGACTTTGACCAGAGTCTGGATCGCCAGATTTTAGCTGTTTATATACAGGATTTTTGGAAACCCTTACCCTATTTGAGTCTTATTGCAGGTGCACGTTTCAGCAGGTATAGTGATTTCGGATTCGCAGCAAACCCGCGTGCAGGTCTTGTAATAAGTTCCGGGTCTTTCAATTTCAAACTTTTATACGGAAATGCATTTAAACCCCCGGCTTTTGTTCAGCTCTTTGACCAGACAGTTGCACAATCGGAAGGAAAAATACAACTTCAGGGAAATGCAGATTTGAATGCCACTAAAATTCAAACTTTTGAGAGTGCTGTCAGCTATTTCTATAAAAATAATCTGAAAGTCAATGCAAGTGTTTATTACTTTACAACAAATAATGAAATCATACTCAACCGAACGATAAAGAAGTGGGAAAATATGGCAAGCAGGGACGGATACGGTATTGA